>NZ_JBQHRN010000001.1:0-185077 GCF_052066735.1 Clostridium sp. HCP1S3_C6 | reverse complement strand
TTCCCATTTATCACCGTTATTATCCTTATACATTTTTCCTACATTTTCTTTCTTACAAATTTCCCATACTTTCATTTATTCTTCCTCCCAACTACTGTAATTCTGATTTTTTCCCTGATTTTACTATCTACATCACATGGTGTAAATCCAAATAAACATTCATTCGTTACTGGCTTATAATTTTCAGGTCTAAATATGCAATTTTTACACATATAATGCTCCATACAATATTCTGCTAACTTTTTTACATACTCTATTGCTTCACTATTTGTTATTGGCATTATTCTTCACCTTCCAATTCTATTAATGTCATAATGGCATAATTAGCTAAATCCATTAATGTATCTTCTACGCTTTCGCTCACTCGTGCTGATTTACTAAAATTTAAGCTTTTTAATCTATTTAATTTATCTTCCAACCTTATACATGGCATTGTTAATCCATATTCCTTATAGGACTTTCCAAAGCTATCGCCATAATCAGCGTTCTTAGCCTCATATAGCTTATTTAATTTTTCACATATAAGTTTATGTTTTTTTATTTTACTATCCTCTAATGGCTTAATTTTTGTGTTATTAATTAATTCTAGTGCTTTATCTAATTCTTCCTCTGTGGCTTTTTCTATTATTAAACAGTTTTCGTCATTAAGAAATTTGCTCTTACCTGCCCAATTCTTTAATTTACAATCTCCTGCACAACCTGTCTTTGCACAATAATCAAACACTCTATTTCTTTTCTTTTCTATTGTTAAGTTCATTAATTTAGCCTCCTTTAATTGTTTATTTTGCAAGGCATCCTTAATTTAGAAATACCTTGCAACTTCAATTTATCTAACCAACTCTTTATCTTTTTTATATCTCATCTTTTTAAGGTTTTTATATTCTGTTTCTTTCTCATATTCACTTACATATTGCTCTTTAATTAGATATTTATCTTTAACAAATACATGCTGCAATCCTATAGTGTTGTTAATATCTTCTTTTGTTATACTTTGCCATTGTTTATCTTTTCTGATCTGTAAAACTTCACCTTGTTGGTTAATCATACCTGCAAAAGAAAAAGTACCTTTATAATTTGCATATTGTATTGTAATAAAATCTTTATTTATAAATTCAACAGTTCCAGTATTTATTTCAGTTATGTTTTTACTAACTCCATTACCTTTATCAACATACTTAACAACTCTTACTTTGTCTCCTATTTCCAATTTAATGCCCCCTTTTATAAAGCACATTCACAAGGTAGATTCTCGCTCCCATCTGGTATTTCTTTTCTAACCATAGCCCAAAATGTCTGTGGTTTTATTTTTTCTGTTGGAACTATTCCTTTACATTTCATTCTTGCAAATTTAGGCTCCAACTCCTCTAAAAAACTACCTTTGATTATGCTATATCCTATTTCATTTTCTACTTGCTTAGCCTCTTCCCATAACTCTGGATATAAACAATATGTTAAATACCATTGCTGCTTACCACTCTTTAAACAACCCTTGCAATTAGCATGCTTAAATAATTTATAAGTGTTAGGCCTTGCAATTCCTATTTCTTCGGTACAAGTTATTGTTCTATCCCAAAAAGCTAATGGAAATTCACATTTATAACCTTTGTTAATCATCACGCCAATTCTTCTTTGTATTCGGCTTGGCTCTTCTTTGTCAAATCCATATACAATTCTTACATCTTCTCTAATACTACCTTTTTCTATTGGAAAATTATCTCTGAGCCATTTGTAAAAAGGTTTAGTTTTTAAATTGTAAGTACATAATGCTGGACCATTACCAAATTTAAAGCCGCCTAATTCTTTACAAACTCTTAAAGGTGTTTTATATTCCCACCCTTCCATATTGGCGTAAGTTATTTTTATTCCTAAATAATCTGCTATTTCTTGTTTAAATCTTTTAATGTCTTTATCTTCTACCTCTTCACTAATATTGTGATTTAACAAAACCACATTTTCCTTTCCAGCTTTTCTAACACATTCAATAGCACATAATGCACTTGAATGTCCTCCTGAAAAACATACAATATATTTCATAACTACCACTACATAAAAAATCTTGTAGCGGAAGTAGTTAAGCACCTTCAGTAAGGCATCCGTACTACTTTACATATAAACGTTAATAAACACTTATTATATAACCTGGTCTACCAGGATCAGTTATGTTTATCTCCTTTCTTTCTCATATTTGATCACCTTGTTTATAGTCTTTAAGACCTTTTATAATAAACTTAATTGATTGTCTAACTGATCATTATTTTCTTTTTCACCATCTAAATCTTTTATCTTAGGTTCTGTTAATGCTGATTCACAATTACTAACTGCTTGTTTATAATAGCTTTCTTTAAGTTCTACCCCTAATCCCCTTCTATTCATTCTTAAAGCAACATAAAGGCTTGAACCTATACCAGCGAATGGATCCAAAACAATGTCACCCGGATTAGTCCATAATTCTATGCATCTTTTTATAATTTCAAGTTGTAAAGGGCATATGTGCTTTTCATCTTCTTTTTCTCTTGCGATTCTTCCGTTTAAGGTATCGTTTTGTTTGATGTCCATCCATACTGGACTTGCATATTGTTGCCATGAATTAACTGGGAATCCTTCATTTGTATGAGTTACTTTTTCAGGATTATCGCCTGATTTTCTCATAGTAACCACATAATCAGGGATACCCTGTCTACTCATAGAACTATCTTTCTTTAATTGTTTGTGAAGTAAACCAATAGAGTGAGTTCTAGTCATTTCCACTACTGGATTTTTCCAAACAGTAACTTCACTATGATAAATAAATCCTGCATCTTGGAACATTTTTATTAATTGTCCTCTAAAATCTTTAAGACCAATTACTCCATCTCTTTCCTTCATTAATGGAATTTGCATACAATGAAAGCTTAATAACCTTCCTGGCATCATTACTCTATAAAGTTCATTTACTAGATATTTAAAATGTTCTTGGAATTCTTCATCAGATTTACAATTTCCCATATCTCTATCTGAATTGCTGTAAGTGTATAGACTTGCAAAAGGTGGACTGAATATTGAATAGTGAATACTGTTATTGGGTATTCCTTTTAAAACCTCCACACAATCGCCATTATATAAACTAAAATTATTATTTATTTCTTGATTAATTACATTCATTTTTAAATTCCCTCCATACTGGTAATATCATTTTTAAATTGTTATTATAAGGTGTGCTAATTCTACAAGTAGCTTTTATATTCTCTTTAGTTATTTCTTTTGTATGTTTTAACATTTCTTGTTGCATTGTATTTGCTTCCTCTTGTTTACGTTCTATATTTTCTTTGACGCATCCCTCTTTAGCTGAAATAACTATATAAACATTAACTTCATGCTCTTGCCCAAATCTCCAACATCTTCTTACTGCTTGATAATATTGCTCATAACTATCGCTCAACCCAACAAAAATCATATTATGGCAACTTTGAAAATTAAGCCCCATACCAAATATCAATGGTTTACTTACTAAACATTTAATATCTCCATTTGCAAAACTAATACTTGAATCTGTCTTATGTTTAGCTTTATCAGATCCTTTAACTTCTACTGAATCATTTATTAATTCATGCAATAACTTACTTTCATCATTTAAATTGCACCATACTAGCCAATTTTCATTTGAATTATTAACTAAATCAGCTGCTGCTTTACATCTCTCTTCTAAACTTTCTTTTCTAGCTTGTCTACGTTGAGTAAGTGTTAGTGTTTCTACTATTGGCTTATCACCATCAACTATAATCTCATGTATATTTAATTTAGGAAGGTCATATCCTTCAACTTCATAATCTAAATCTCTAGGATTAGTTATTACTACCGCCCAACTAGACATCCATTGCCAAAATACATCTGTAGCGTGGCCCTTCAATCTCCATTTACTTGTATTCCCTCCATCATGTACAAAATACATTGCTAACATTTCCGAACGTGTCATAACACCTAAAAATTCACTGTGATTACCAAGTTCCATATAATCATTTGGTGCAGGTGTAGCAGTACAAGCTAATTTATATGGTGTATTCTTAAAATTATCTATAATTTGATTTCTGACTTTACCAGTAAAGGATTTTAAAATAGAACTTTCATCAAGTACTATTCCATTAAATACAGATGTATCAAATTTATCTAGTTTTTCATAATTAGTTATATTAATTCCGTTAATAACATCTTCCTGACATTCAACCACTTTTGAATTTATTCCAAACTTAATACCTTCTCTATATGTTTGTTCTGTAACCGCTAAAGGTGCTAATATCAATATTGATCCATTAGTTTCTTCATGTACCTTTTCGGCCCATTCTAATTGCATCAATGATTTACCTAATCCACAATCAGCAAATATTGCAGATTTACCTTTTTTTAATGCCCAAATAACAATATCTTTTTGATATTCAAATAAATTATTATTTAAATCTTTTCTATTAACTGTAAAACCAGTATCTTTAGATACTATTGTTTTCTTCTCTAAAAAACTTTTATAATCCATTTGTACCTCCTACTTTACATAATTTAATATTATGTAACTCAAGGCTAACAATTAAAGTTGCCCTGAATTACTTTGCCCGTATTGGATTTTTGAATTGTATTAATGTCTACATTGCATATATAAGTAAGTCCTAATTTCAGTAGCATTTTTTTATCATACAATTCTGCTCTTTTGGTTCTATCGCCAAACCTTACGGGAATTGATTTGCTATCTTTTATATATCCTGCCTTAAAGGCTTGTTTTTTAAAATCATTCAATTTTATAGGTACTAATTCACTTGCACCACTTTCTTTTATATGTTTAAAGATATCTTCTATCATTTCAGATGTTCTAATATAAACATTATCTTTATCTACCTTTACATAACTTGAATACGTATATATTTCCGACATTTCATCAAAAGTTTTTAGCATCAATTCTACTGTAGAATAAACTCTATCATCATCTGTTAATATTTCAGAATTTATATTATTAGAAATATATTTTTCATAATCACATACTTTTTCAATATTATGCTTTTCTAATAAAATATTTAATATCTCTATGCCACAAGCTATGTTAACTGCTGTATTCTTTATTCTGTCATTAAATTTAAATCCGGTAATGTTATCTCTTATATTTTTATAATCTTCGTTAGACAACCCAAGAATTACACTTATAAGGCTTTTACCTAATTTGTTAAGAAGGCTTTCGTTCTTTATTAGCCAGTTCATTGATTTTGTGTGTTCTTCTGTACGTTCTCTTTTTGATACATACACAATACAACTTCTTTCTATAAGCGCTTTTTCAGAATTGCTATAACCCTCTTCTCCAGCAATTATTATTGGGCTTTCTAATTTAAAATTAGTGTTTGTAAAAGATCTATTACTTCTGCTTATTACCGCCCTAGTATATAGATTCCTTAAAATATCACTTATTTTTTGTAGCTTATACTTATCCATCATAGATGGTTTGTATTCATCATAAATCTTCGTGTAATTTCCTTGGGATAAGTCCATCTGTAATGCAAAAGGTGTTATAAGCCCTATGCTCTTTCGTTCTGATAATGGATAGTTAAGTATTGGTGCTATAACATTATCAAGTATTGTAGTTTTACCTCCACCGCTTTCACCTACAATTAAAAGATGATGCAGTTGTTTTTTATTTTTTTCGTTTTGCCATGCAGCTAAGTTATTAATTATAGTTCCTATAATGCTATAAGTGTTTTCAGGCTTAGAGAAATTAAATATATAATTTTTTACTTCTTCTAATTCTTCTTTGGTTATTTCCTCAATTTTATTTATGTTACAACAACCATTTTCTGAAAATATATCTTTATTAAATTCCTCACCGCAAAAACTTCCGAGTGATGTTACTAGTGTTAATTTGCCATCAATTTCTGTAAACCTATCGGCTTTATATACCGTTTCAAATTCTAATGCAAAGTATTTGTTAATCCACATTTTAAATTCGTTAAATAGGGCTATATTGGTACATTCTAGTGTTAAATCTATACTTCCTAAAAAATTCTTAAAATCTTTTATTGTATCCATTACTGTACTAGGGCCTATTCTTAAATATTCATTTCCGTTAATAGAACATAATTTAAGTTTTATTCCTTCTTCTCCTGTATCAGCATAAATAACCCTTTTGGCCTCTAAAATATTAAAATCAGCTATCTTTTGTCTTACCTTTACTTCATCATCGCCTTTTTTATTTACCAGTTTATAAATTCCAAACTGATCTTGTTGGATTTCATTAAAGTTTTTCAAATCTAAGCTACGATATAAGCATTTGTAGAATTCGTCTTTTGTATGTCCTGCCTCAAGCCAATCTGTAATGTCTTTGTTATCTCCAAGTTTTTCAATCCCTGATAATTTAACAATTTTAAATGACTTAGCATTTTTATATAAATGTTCTTTGATATAATCAACATATTTTTCCCCGGCCGCTCCTGTATCTCCAATTACTATTATTTTATAATCTGTTCCAAAGTAGCTAAAATCTTTAACATTTTTTAGAGAAGTGCATACATAATTGCCGTTTCTAAGTAAGAAATTTAAATTATTAGCATCTTTTTCACCTTCAACAACTATTATTGTTTTGTTTTCTTTAATTCCTTCTAATGTTCTATAAAGGTTATAAGGTAATTCTTTGCTGGTGCCTCTAGAATTAACCACTTTCCCATCTTCAATATGATAATAAGGTGTTTCTTTTTTGCCGTCAGGCTTTTTGAATTTCACTTTGTAGTAAACAACATTATTGGCATCATCTACAAAAGGGAATATGCCTATAAGTTCATAACCTTTTTTATTGGTTCTAAGTTGCTTATCTATATAATCTCTAATGTTATCTACTTGCTTTTCACTCTCACTCTTTTCTACTGGCAAACCTAAGTATTCTCGTGCCTCTATAAAGTTCATGTTTTTAAACTTCATTATAAAGTCAATTGCATCACCACATTCGCCGGTTGAAAAATCTTTAAATTTCCATTTGTTATTGTTGGTATCAAAGTAGATGCCAAAGCTTGGTGTATCATCTGCTGGATTAAAAGGAGAATGTATCTTGCTCTTTATATTCTTAAACACCTGTAATGTCTCATTCTCTATTACTGACTTTAAATCTATATCCTCTATTTCCAAATCTCTACCCTCCTTCTAATCAATTTTAAAACCATGGAATATTTCTTTGTTGGTCATTTTTCTTCCTATAGCTTTTTCTATCTTTGTCTGTAGAGTTGATAGTTGCTTTATTATGCTTATGTAAGCATCTATGTGTTTCTGCTCTACATTGTCAACATGTTCTCTAAAAAATATCTCTGCTTTTATCTCTCTATCATTAAAATGATTATAATCAGCCATTAATCTTTTAATACTTAAATCATTCATTATTTATTCTATCCTTTAATCTTGTTAGCTTGTATTCTCGCCAGTTGTCTATTTCACCTAAGTTAAATATGATTTTAAGCTGAATAATCATTATTTCAACATCTGCTATTTCTTCTTCAACATTATTAGCTTTATCGTTAAGAAAACGCGCTAATGCTTGTTGCAATTCTCCTAATTCTTCAATTGCTTGTACTACCTGATTAGCTGGCTTATAATGTTCTATTGCTTTATTACACAATACAATTTCTTCATCTCTAGTCATTAACATCAACTCCTTCTATCCAACCTTCATGCCTAAATTTTTCATAAACATAAGATTCTAAAGTATTATATATTTCACTACCTATATAATCTTTGTGTACTGGTCTTATTAATGTGCTATATCTAGCCTCTATTTGCTTTTTTAGTCTTTTATATAAAGTTTTCGGAGTATATTGGCTCCTATAGTTGCCTTCTCTTATATGCTTGTCAAATAGATAATCTTCAATGAATAAATAACACTTGATATTGTATTTATTAATATGTGCCAATTCTGTTCTGATTCTAGTTGCATCATCTTTCAAATTTCCAGCCAATTCATCAATACTAGCTTTTCTTTCTATTGCTATATCGTTTGTAAAATATATATCTCTAGCTTGTCCTTCAAAAGAACCTTTTGGAATAAAACAACTATAATCTCCAAAATCCAATTTTTGAACTTTATAATTGACTTTTAATTTATTAAACGCATCAAGTATGTGTTCATTTTTTTGTTCTCTTGTATCCACTAAAATTGTTAGGTTATTAAGTGCTTGTTTTAATTCTTTATCTGTAAATTTGTATCTTATCTCAATCACCTACTTTGTTTTTCTTTTTATTCCAATTATCGCTTGTGTTATTCCTGCCAATGTGAGTTGATTAACAGATTTACGAAAAACATAATCAATGTTTTCTCCGTTTTTAATTGTTCCATCATCTTCTAAATGTTTATTGGGAATCCAAACGTTTTGATTAGTTCCGTTAATGATGTATCTTTTGGCATTTTTATTTTTATAACTTCTATTAATTAATCTAATTGGTATACCTTTATAGTATTGATACCTGTAATTCATCTTTGTTTTATTTTTAAAAGTAGTCATAAATTTAACCCTTCTTTATGTAGTCTAGTGGCCACTTAAACAAGGCCTGAACTCAGGAAGTGTCATAAGCACTTATATTGTAGTGGTGGTGATTACTCACTTCCTTTCATTGTTAATTAATTGCTGAAATATTGTTTTTTACTTTACCAAAGAAGATTTATTTCACCTCCTCTACAAATGTTTTTGAGATTGTAACTAATATTTTTTACCAATACTTCATCAAATTTGTGTGTATCTATGTTTTTTTAATGTACTTCGCTTTTCTTTTTTTGTTCAGACCTTATTTAAGCAGCCACAAAAGACTACTTATTTGCTAATTAAAAAATTAAAATGGCATATCTCCATCATCTATAGGTGCTATATCATAATCAAGCCCAAAATTATTATTTGAACCAGTGTTTTTATCTATAAGTTTATCTTTTGGATCTTTTATTTTTCCTTCCTTCATAGCTTGAATAGTTCTAAATGAATACAATTTAACTGGTGATTTTACTTCACCATCACTATCACTTATATATTGTTCTATTCTAAATACTCCGCACACCTTTTTACCTACAAATTGGCTATTGTAGTTATCCCAATCTATAGGAAAATTTCCATTAGAGGCTTGTACTGCTTCATTGAAAGTTTTTAACATCTTATTTGCAAATTCTGAGCCATCACACATGATATAGCTGATGCAACCCCAAGTCTTGTTGTCTCTTGTATCTTCCTTCCATCTTTTTTCAAAAAAGTTGGGCTGCTTATCTTCTTTATCTGTATCTAAAAAAATCTTAATCATTGGTTTACCTGCCTTGCTTGTAGCATCTTCTATCTTTTTAATAACCATTATGTGTGGTCCTCTTTCTATAGTTTCAAACTCCTTCATTGTTTCTGCTTGATCATATCCATTAGGTTTTTTCATAATTATTTTTCCTCACTTTCATTTTTATTTTCTGTATTTGCAATGCTATCAAGTTCATAATATTCCCTGATAGCCTTATCAACTAGCTTTAAGTCATTGTCTATCTCTAACGGAAACATATCCATAGGAGATTTACAAGTTGTGTATCCATCTGATTGAGTAATAAATTTATGTTCTGTTCCATCAGTTTTACAAAGCAACACTATACTAAATAATCCTTCAAGTGTTAGTTGATTATCTATCATCTTGCCACTTGTTTTAGCTTTAATCTTGCCAGCATCAGTAGTTTCAATGTGATGTAGGAAATAAACTATAACATCATCAGGAACTGCTGTTGTAATAAAAGTAATTAAATTTTTAAAATCTAAAGCTATATCAGTAAATTTGTTATATCCTGTTTCTTTTGCTCTATCAAACATTTCAAAAGCCATTAAGTATTGGCTATCGTCTATAACATATGTCTTTTTGTTTGGTTTGCTAAGCGCTTTTTCAATAGCCATATAGTTAGCCTTATTCATCTTTGGTAATTTCTTCTTGAATGGTAATGGCTTACTAGCCACATTAAATATACTTACTTCTTCAGGCTCAAAATTCCTCATACTTGTAGACTTGCCACTACCACTTTCACCTAAAATCAATACTGGGATTGCCATATTTTCACTCCTTCGTTAATATTTCTTTTATTTTTTTATAGTATTCAACATTATGTTTTACTTTTGTAATTTCATCATTTACATAATGTATACAATCTTTCGTTAACTTTCCGTTAATTAAACAATTTTCTAAATCCTCTAATCTTGTAATAGAGCTGTTTAATTTTTTTTGTGTTTCTGTTAATAAATTCATTATCTATCACTTCCATCAAGTGTTACTAACCTTACACAATCATCGCAATATATGTTGTTAGCAACCACATAAACCTCATCACCTTCATATAGGTCAGTGCCACATTCTGTACATTCTGCTACCTTTTTTGCTTTTTTAGGTGAAGATCTATAATCATACATACAACTTGGTAAATCCATTATTCCCACACCCTTTTACTTGCTAGATAATAACTTTTTCCTTCTTCCTTGTTTTCCATAAAAAAATGTAAAATATGTTGATCAGGGCTATAAGATGTTATGTAATTACCATCTCTAACTATATCTATTACAGGAAAATCAACGCCACTTTTTTCTAAAGTAACACCAGCAATACAAATGCCATCAATAAATATATTTATTGGTTCCATAAAATCCCTCCTTGTAAATATCAATTTATAGAGTTATAATGAATTTGAGTTTATGGAGTTGTCATTTTTGCTTACAGGCTGTGACAACTTTTTTATTTTTCTAAAATTAGGAAGTATACCTTTTTCTCTTAAATTTGCTTTTTTATATACAACCATTTTTTTTGATCTTCCCAACTCTTCTGCTATCTCTTCATCTTTATAACCTTTAAATGCCATATCTATTAAAATTTCAACTTCTTCATCCTGCCACTTAAGCTCTATTATTTTGTTAGGTAGCCCCATTTTTTTCCTCATTGCCCGCACTGTTGCTATCCCTCTGTTAAGCCTATTGGCTATTTCTTTGTAAGTCATTCCTTTATTGTAATAAAACCTTAGCTTGTCCTTTTCGTACTCGGACCACTTTGTATATTTTTTTTTAGTTGCAATGTCAACCTCTTTTCTAGCATCATCAACCCATGGTGGTTCTTTGCCTAATATATTTTTTTCTACTTTTTCCCAATGAATTTTATCTTTGTTTAGTTCTGCCCATTTCCAAAAATTACTTAGTTTAATTCTATAAACCCTTCTTTTAATTAATTTTACTTTTCTAGCCTTCAACCCATATTTATTAATAAAGTTAACTACATCTCTTACTTGTATTCCTAAAGCTTTCCCTAGTTGATAAGCGCTTAAATTATCCATGTTGGCAGATATTGAACCTATTCTTAATCGTCTTGACTTTAATATCACTGCGCTAACATTTCTATTTAATTTCCTTGCAATTTCCCCTATTGGTTCAGAACTAAAGTTTTCCTTAAGATATTCTATTTCTTCATTTTTCCATTCTTTTCTCTTGTGAAAATTGTATTTTTTGTTCCAATAATTAATTGACCCTACAGTGGTATTAAAATACTTAGCTACTTCTTCTACGCTTTTATCTTCCACAATGAACTTTTGATACAACAAATCTCTATCAAGCATTTATCATCACCACTATAATTCCTATAATGGCTATCAATAATCCAAATAAAAGTAATAACATTTTAGTTGTTCTTTTTACATCTTCTTCAAATTTCTTTAATCTTTCATATTCTCTTATTTGCTGATTAAAACTATTTTGTCTTTTAATCTCATCTAAAATTAAACTTGGTTTATCCATTACATTTCCTCGCTTTCTAAATAACTCTATGTTCTTCTGCTATTTTGTCTAACCAATTTTCCAATTTCTTTTTGTTAATCCTTGTCTTTGCTCCAACTTTAAAAAATGGAAAATCCGTATTAGAACTGTTTATCATTTCATTTATTTTGTGTATACCTATTCCAGATATCTTGGCAGCAGATTCAATGCTTAGTGTTAAAACATCATTTTTATTTTTAAGTAACTCTACAATTTCTTTTAAAAGTGCTATTATATTTCCCATAAAAAATCACTCCTATACTTTATTTTTGGGCAATTGATATTATCTTAACATTATCGCCTCCTTTTTGAATGATTATTGTATTATGTAACCTTAGGTGTTTTAGTTGTAACATTAACTCCATCTTGATTATTTAATTTTATTTCTCCTTTGTTTTTGTTTCTGCCTTGCTGATTAGCTCCGAAGCAGAAACATCTAATCCTTTTGCTATTTTTTGAATTGTTTCTATCGTTGGATTAAGATTATTCCCATTAACAATCTCACTTAATGTTGTTTGTGCTATACCACCATTTTTAGAAATTCTGTAAAACGATATTTTCTTTTTCTTTGCAATTTCTTTTATTGCTTTATTTAATGCCATTTCATCACCTCCATTTTTTCGTATCGCTCCGACAAAAAATACTATACTATTTCGTATTAATTAAGTAAACCTTAGTAATACGACAAAATTTAATATTATATGTCGAATACTTCATTTTACTTTAGTATTCTTAACTTATCTTTACTTTTCAACTTTTTCGTGGTATACTTCGATATATAGAAGTAATAGATATAAAAAAGATGGTGATTGGTATGTTTGATAGGCATAGAATTATTAAAATAATGGAATATAAAGGCTTGACTAAATATGGTCTTTCAAAGCTTTCAGGAATATCTCAAACAACAATTGGAGATATACTTGGTGGTAAGAAAGTAAGCCCTAAAGTCGATACTTTAGAGCGTATTGCGAAAGCTTTAGATGTGCCAGTAACATCGTTTTTTGTAGAAGACAACATGCAAGAAATAGAAGATACATTTAAAGAACTTTCTGATGAAAACAGAATATTTTTTAGTGAATATGAAAAATTAAACCCAAAAGCAAAAAAACAAATGTACCAAATTTTAAAAACCTTTAATGAAGAAACCGAAGAATAAATAGTAAAGAAGGTATGTTTATGGGGGAAGAATTGAAATATGCCACTATGTTGGTACACTGTGGAGAATTACGAATTGAATATATAGATATGGATACCAGTTTTACTGGTTCACTTACAGAAAAAAATGACCAATATGTAATGATTTTGAATAGCAGATTGTCGGCAGAATACAATTTTAAAAAATTACTACATGAAATTAAACATTTAAAACACATAAAAAGTAAATTAAACAATCACTTATGTGAAGAAGAAGCTAAAAACTTTGAAAGTTACCCAGTTGATTATAGCCAGCTGGTTAATTTTATAGATTGATTAGAACATATGTTTGTAAAGGAGGTTTTTTATTATGGCAGTAAAGACAAATTACAAAATGAACGGTAAAGAATATTACCGAATATCTGCAAGCTTTGGTAGAAATGCAGAAGGTAAATTAATTCGTAAATATTTCTATGGGAAAAACAAAAAAGAAGCCGAGCAAAAATTAGAAGAATATAAAAAAAGCATAGAGAGTGGAATAAAACCCATTAAAAATTTATTTCTAGCCCCTACAATGCACACTTGGTTGTTTGAAGTAGTAAATATATCTAATAAGATAAAACCCTCTACATTTGAACGATATGAAGGTTTATATCGTAACTATATAAAAACTTCTAGTTTAGCTAGAGTAAATATAAAAGATATTACTTCCCTACAGATACAGAAATATTATAATAATTTATTTAAAAAAGAAAATAAAACTACAAGTCAAATAAATAGTGTAAATAAATTATTAAAACATTTTTTCTTTTACTGCATCAAGGAAGATTACATTTTAAAAAATCCATGTTCTAATGTAGAGATACCAGGCAAAACGGAATATAAAGAAAAAGAAATTGATGTATTTAATGATGATGAAATAAAAGCTATTGTATGCTCTACAGAAAAGAAATTAATACGATATATAGCAACTGTATGTGTTTGTACTGGCTTAAGGCGTGGAGAGTGTCTAGGGCTTAAATGGAGTGATTTAAATTATAATACTATGGAGATATGTGTTAATAGAAGTGTTAAAACCGTGGGTAAATTTAAAGATAACGGGGATAAGTATTATGAAACAATAGTACAGTTCCCAAAAACAAAAAATTCTGTTAGAACAATTCCACTTCCAGCAAGTTTAATAAATACATTTAAAGAACTGAAAGTACTTCAAAATGAAAATATTTTAAAAGCTGGAGATAGTTATAATAAATCTAATAAGGATTTTATTTTTTTATCTGCAGATGGGAATTTAATAGATAATTCTAATTTAAGTAGAGCATGGAAAAGATTTTTGAAAAGATTAAATATTAAATATATAAAATTCCATGCATTAAGACACACTTATGCTACAAAACAATTTGAAGCAGGATTACCTCTCAAAACTGTATCAGTTCTTTTAGGACACTCTGACATAAGCGTAACTGCAAATATATACACTCATGTTATGAAAAAAGAAAAGGAAAAAAGTATTGATATAATTACTAATGTGTTAAAAATGTGTTAAAACTCTTAGGAAAGTATAAATACAAATTTATTAACCTTAGATATACCAATACTTTTTGGTGCTCCTAGAGGGATTTGAACCCACTACTTCAGGATTCGAAGTCCTGCACTCTATCCAAATGAGTTATAGGAGCATATTCTTTTAATCAATATATAACTTTCTCATTAATTATATATTATAAACAAGAGTACTTCAATATTTTACAATTAATAAACAATAGATTGTTTCTCATTTAAATGTTATAATTAATCAAAAACTAAAAAAGAATTGATTTTTATGACGTATATACAATTATACAATTCGCCACTTGGAATAATTTATATAAAAAGTGATGGCAAAGTTGCTACTTATAATGATATTGCTAAAAAAATAGCTGAATATAGAGGAATAAAAAAAATGTCAGCTCAAGCTGTAGGCGGTGCTGTAGGTTGGAATCCTATTTGCATCATTATTCCTTGTCACAGAGTTATTGGTTCAAATGGAAATTTAATAGGTTATGGTGGAGGTCTAAAAAATAAAGAAAAGCTTTTGCAACTAGAAAAAATTTATTAACAAAATTATTTTATATAAAATTATATAAAACAAAAACTCATAAACTTTTTAAAGTTTATGAGTCAATCTTGTATGGAGCAGGTAGTGGGAATCGAACCCACCTTTCCAGCTTGGAAGGCTGGAGTATTACCGATATACGATACCTGCTTAAATGGTGCAGATGAAGGGAATCGAACCCCCATGCCCGAAGGCGCTAGATCCTAAGTCTAGTGCGTCTGCCTAGTTCCGCCACATCTGCTTGTGGTGGCTTACCGGGGAATCGAACCCCGGACACCTTGATTAAAAGTCAAGTGCTCTACCGACTGAGCTAGTAAACCATATAAATGGCAGGGATAGCAGGATTCGAACCTACGAATGCTAGAATCAAAATCTAGTGCCTTACCGCTTGGCGATACCCCTGCGTGGGGTGAGTAATGGGACTCGAACCCATGACAACCAGAACCACAATCTGGCGCTCTACCAACTGAACTATACTCACCATGGTGCGTGTTAAGGGATTCGAACCCCTGGCCCACGCCTTAGAAGGGCGTTGCTCTATCCAGCTGAGCTAAACACGCTTAGATTATTATTAAATAATCTTTATGGAGCAGGTAGTGGGAATCGAACCCACCTTTCCAGCTTGGAAGGCTGGAGTATTACCGATATACGATACCTGCTTATTTGGAGCGGAAGACGGGACTCGAACCCGCAACATCCACCTTGGCAAGGTGGCGCTCTACCATTGAGCCACTTCCGCATAAATAAAATATATATGGTGCAGATGAAGGGAGTCGAACCCCCACGCCTAAGGCGCTAGATCCTAAGTCTAGTGCGTCTGCCAATTCCGCCACATCTGCATATATATTTTGGTGGCTTACCGGGGAATCGAACCCCGGACACCTTGATTAAAAGTCAAGTGCTCTACCGACTGAGCTAGTAAACCATGTAAATGGCAGGGATAGCAGGATTCGAACCTACGAATGCTAGAATCAAAATCTAGTGCCTTACCGCTTGGCGATACCCCTGCGTGGGGTGAGTAATGGGACTCGAACCCATGACAACCAGAACCACAATCTGGCGCTCTACCAACTGAACTATACTCACCAAAAGAATGGTGCGCCATCACAGGTTCGAACTGTGGACACCCTGATTAAGAGTCAGGTGCTCTACCAACTGAGCTAATAGCGCATATGGTGCGTGTTAAGGGATTCGAACCCCTGGCCCACGCCTTAGAAGGGCGTTGCTCTATCCAGCTGAGCTAAACACGCTTAGATTATTATTAATAATCTTTTGGAGCAGGTAGTGGGAATCGAACCCACCTTTCCAGCTTGGAAGGCTGGAGTATTACCGATATACGATACCTGCTTATTTTCTTTTAATTAATAATAATATTTGGAGCAGGTAGTGGGAATCGAACCCACCTTTCCAGCTTGGAAGGCTGGAGTATTACCGATATACGATACCTGCTTACTTGGAGCGGAAGACGGGACTCGAACCCGCAACATCCACCTTGGCAAGGTGGCGCTCTACCATTGAGCCACTTCCGCAATTAAACAAAAAAAACACATTGTTTAATTATTATGGTCGGGGTGACAGGTCTCGAACCTGCGACCTCATGGTCCCAAACCATGCGCGCTACCATCTGCGCCACACCCCGATATTTGGTGCGTGTTAAGAGATTCGAACTCCTGGCCCACGCCTTAGAAGGGCGTTGCTCTATCCAGCTGAGCTAAACACGCATACTCTTAACATTGACAACATTTGTTCTTTTCGATGAGAACGAATATTATTTTAATACACTTCTTTTTCATTGTCAAGACTTTTTTTGAAAAAATCTTGTATTGGTCGGGGTGACAGGTCTCGAACCTGCGACCTCATGGTCCCAAACCATGCGCGCTACCATCTGCGCCACACCCCGAAAACTTACATACGTCCTAACAACAATGACTATTCTACCGTATGTAAATTAATTCGTCAATACTTTTTTTATATTTTTTTTATTATTTTATTTCTTTTAGATAAACACTAGGTTTTCTGCCTTCTTCTACTTCTATAAAACCTATTGATCTTTGACTATTTCTAGGTAATGAAGCACTGCCAGGATTCATTAATATCATATTTTCTTCTTCTAAAATAATACTTTCATGAGTATGTCCAAATAAAACTATATCCGCCATAACCTCCTTACCTTTGTAAAATATATTAGTTAAAGAACTCTTTACGCTATAATTATGCCCATGTGTAATAAATATAGTTTTTTCATCTAATCTTATTATTTCTTCATTAGGATATTTAGTTGAAAAATCACAGTTACCTCTAACTACGTATACTTTCCCCTTAAACCCTTTAGATATATATTCAGCGTCATCTACATTATCGCCTAAATGTATTAAGATATCAGCCTTCTTTATCATTTCTTTAACCTTATCTATATATATTTGTATCCTATGTGTATCACTAACAACAGCTATTAACATAAAATCACCTATCCTATGTTCAATATATTTAGATATATTAGATATATCTTTTTATAATTATCTTAAGTTTATCTAATGCAGCCCCTCTATGACTTACAGAATTTTTTTCTTCCATTGACAACTCTGCAAAAGTCTTTTTTAATGGTTCATAATAAAATAATGGATCATATCCAAAACCATCAATGCCATTTAATTTATTTAAAATTATTCCTTGTGCTTCTCCCCTTATACTTTCATATTTACCACTACAATCAATAATTGATATTTGACAGACAAACTTTGCCTTTCTTTTTTCTAAAGGTACACCTTTTAATTCTTCTAATAACTTTTCATTGTTTTTCCTATCATCACCGTGAACTCCAGAATATCTTGCAGAATATACACCTGGAGCTCCTTTTAAATATTCTACTTCAAGTCCAGAATCATCAGCCATTATTATAAAATTATCCTTTCCTTGTTTTTTTAAATATTTAAAAATTTCTTGAGCCTTTTTCTTTGAATTTTCTTCAAATGTTTTTCCATCTTCTTCTACATCTATAAATATATTTTCTTCTTTTAATGACTTTATATCAATATTAATATCCTTTAATATGTTTTTTATCTCTAAAATTTTATGCTCATTATTACTAGCAATTATAAGCTTTTTCATTTTATTCATCCTCTCCAGTTCCTATCCATAATCCATCCATTTTCAATGAATCTTTTTGAATTTGTATCATTTGTCTGATACCTTTTTCTCCCAAATCAATAAGCTCATTTAATTCTTCCCTGCTAAATGGATTTTCTTCCCCTGTACCTTGAATTTCAACAAACTTTCCCTCTTCAGTCATAACTATATTCATATCAACTTTTGCATTTGAATCTTCAACATAACACAAGTCTAATATTTTTTCATCTTTAAGAATTCCAACACTAGTTGCAGCTAAGTATGTTCTTATAGGATATATTTTAAAATTTTTTTTCTTATGAAGCTTATTTACAGCATCAACCATTGCAATAAATGCCCCACAAATAGACGTAGTTCTTGTACCACCATCTGCCTGTATAACATCGCAATCAACCCATAACGTTCTTTCACCTAATGCTTTTAAATTTACTATTGATCTAAGTGCTCTTCCTATTAGTCTTTGGATCTCCATATTTCTTCCATCTATCTTGAGTCTTGCAATGTCTCTTACTTTTCTAGTTCCTGTAGCTCTTGGAAGCATATTGTATTCTGCAGTAATCCATCCAGATCCACTACCTTTTAAAAATGGCGGTACCTTTTCCTCAACTGAAACATTACATAATACTTTTGTATCTCCAACTTCAATAAAAACAGAACCTTCTGCATATTTTGTATAATGTCTAGTAATTTTAACATGTCTTATTTGATCATTTTTTCTTCCATCGACTCTCACATTTATCACACTCCAAAATAATAATTACCTTGTTTATAGTATTATATTCTTATTTATTATCAAATAATATATACCATTTAATCTTTTACTTTTATGAATTATTTTGTTATTTAAAAATATAATTATATAAGCAATATTTATGAGGTGAATACTATTTGAAATATATTGGTCCATACTTTAGAATGAATAACCTTTCTAAAGATAATATTAAAAGTCAACTTTTTTTTCTATCAAAAGAATCCTTAAAAACAATACTATTAAACTCAAAATGTGGCATTGAACTAGATAAAAAAGCTAACCTTACAAATGATATTAACATACAAAATAAAATTTATCCACTTGCATGCATATATAGGAAATCCTCCCCAACACTTATTAATACTAAATCCTCAAAATCTTTTGATCAATCTACAATAAAGAAAGAAATAATCCCTCAATCAAATGCACTAATGACTTTATGTACTCTTGAATTAAGCACATATTATAAATTTTATGAAGATAATGACAGAAAAAATTCTTCTCTTAAAAATTTATATATTTCCTTATGTAAAGATCAACTTGATTTTTACTATAATAATTTAAGGAATGATGAAGGATTATTTATTTCAAAAAAAAATTCTATTGATGCTAATGTTAATTCTTATTCATTAATAAATTTAAATGATAATTTTAAATTTTCTGACCAAGCTTTTATGATGGTTACTTACTATTTGTATTCTAAAATAGGGAATGATAAGGAATCAGACGATTATAAGAATTTTTCCCTTGAAATATTTAATATGTTTGTAAACTATAAATATGAACTTTATAGTTTATCCTTTGATGAATGTGTAAAAATACTTTTTTGTTTTAATTTAATGTATAATTATTCTTCTATAAATGAATGCACAGATATGATAATTGATTTATGTGATTTATGTATTGAAAAATTTAATTCAAAAAATCATTATGCATCGTGTATTGATTATACAGCTTTACTTGCTATATGCTTAAATGATTCTTATAAAATAACAAAAATAGATTCATTTCTTGAAGTAAGCAAAAGCATACTTCAAGAATTTAAAAAGATGTATGATGAAAAGAATAATATTTTTATAAAACCACCTAAAAATGAAGCAAAAAAGAACAAAAAAGAAATTAAGTACTCCTGTACTGAAATAGCTTTGTATTTTTTAGCTGTTCTCATTTTAGACGAAGACATGGGAAACAACATTTTTAATAAAATTACCCTTTCTAATATGTATAAAAAGATTATCATAGATTCATCAATAATATGTAGCTTTCCTGAAGCACCAACTTTAGATGAAATAGAAAGATATAGAAAACTTTCACTTTTGTCTGATGATATGCTCGAAGAGATAAGTTTCAGAATGCCACGATGCAATTCTCCAAAACATACTTCTCTTGCTCCTGTCTTTATTAAAAGTATAACTTACAACAGAAAAAAAGGCACTTTCTCTGTTAAACATAAAGTATTTGATAGTAATAAAAATTTTCTGATTTTCTTTTTGATTATTTACTATTTAAAAGATAATATTATATCTCAAATGAACTTTACTTAAATATGATTTTATTGAGGCTTATATAAAACATTTATATAGGCCTCAAATTCAATGCTTTTGCATATTTAGAAAATCAAAAGCGCCATAAAAATCTAGTTTAAAGTTGGTTATTTTTCTAGAAACTGCAATATTATTATTATAAAAAAATAAGGGTCTTATAAGACAATTGTTGAACAATTCATCATTATTACTTTCACTTTCTAAAAACAAGTCTTCAGAATACATATAAATATCATATCTTTTTATTAATTCATTATCATTCATTTCTTCAGAAGTTCCTAAATAATAATTAACCACAATGTTATACTTATCCTCAAAATATTTTTTTATATATTCAATCCAATATCTATTTTCAGGATTATCCTCTGCTAAAATGCTTATTTTGTTTATATCATTATTATAATCAATACTATTCATAATTACTTTTCTGCTTTGTATTATATTTATATTATTTTTTTCTTGAATGTTATAAGAACATTCAGCTGGCTCTATATAGTACATATTTTCATTAACGTAATTAGTAATACTTGTATATAACATCTTATATATATTGCATCTTTTATTAAATTCTAATGTATTATTGAATTGTGTAATCATCACTCTATTTGAAATATTAGTAAACAATTCATTTTTATCTTTTAAAGACGCTAAATAATCTTTTGGAGGTTCTATAATTATATCCCTTTTGCCTATTTGATAATCTGCCATGGCAAATTCACTAGACTCATCTTTTTTTAATATAATACATTCTATATTATTTTTAGAATTAGAATACTTATTTTTATATATAATCATCTCATTATTATCTGCATAATCAATAGAATACTCACCTGAAAATAATATTTTTTTATTATTCAAAGTAATATTCTCCCATAGATTTAATGATTTTCTTAGTTTGTATTGAATTTTTGTTAATTCATCTAAAAAATTATTATTAGGAACATTAAGTCGTATTTTTAGTATATTATTTTCATATGTAATCCCTGTATTTTCAAAAGTACATTTTTTATTTCTATAATCAGTTATTCCAAAAACATCAAGTAATGCTTTTATATTTTGTTCTTCTTCATAATCTGATAACTCCTTAAAAAAATCAACAAAATCCTTTGCAGATATTTTACTGCCATTACTAAAATAGCAATCATCTTTTATCTTAATAAGATATTCAATGCCATTATCCTTTATTTCATAACTTTCAGCTAAATCAGGTATAATATTTCCTTCATAATCCTTTAAAAAAAGTCCTCTTGATGTAGCACAAATAATATTATTATCGTGTATAGTAAAATTGTCTACACATTTTAAATTCACCTTTATATCACTTACAGAATAAACTATACTTTCATCCTTAAATTCAGAATCAGCATCTCTTATTTCAACATGATTTGTTACAAAATATATACCTACCAAAATGCATACTATAATAAATATTATATAAATAACAACCTTCTTCATAAATATCTCCAATTATTTTTACTAATAATTCTTTCCAATTCAAAAATTTATATTCATATGATATAATAACTTTTATATATAATAATTTTATGGAGGTATAATATGTCTATTTTGTTAGGTGCAACTTGCATTATTGCTATGATATTTATGACCGTTTTCACATTTATAGGAATATGGTTATTTATAGTAGCTCTAAAAGCATTTAATCAACTTAAATATAAAAATTATATTTTAGAAAAAATGTATGAAAAAATGGATTTTCAAAAAGAAACAAATGAAAAAATGACTTTTGATGAATTTAAATATTACCTTGATATGACTAAAGAAAATGAAGAAAATAAAATTCAATATAATTCAGGAAAAATAAATAATATAAAAGACTTTGAGAAAATAAGATAGGGTTGCTATTAAAATAGTAACCCTAAAAAAATGCATTTTAGTATAAAAAATGGAGATAATAATCAATTTATTACTTAACGTAATACAAAATTTATTACTTAACGTAATACAAAATTTATTACTTAACGTAATAAATTGAATATATAATTATAAAGCAAAATAAAGCACTAAATAAAAAATATAATAACCTTCTCTTTCCTTTTTCAAAAAGCAAAAAACGTATTGCAAGTAAAGCCATTGTAACAGAAAGGCTTACTTGTATAGGAAGATATGAATTAAATATCATATCCACATACAAAAACTGATATGATGTTAAAAAAGTACATATTATCATAATACATGTTATCCATGCAGCAATGTTGGTTAATATATTAATTATTTTTTTCACTTTACTCACCTTTTATCTTTTCAAAATCTTCTTCTGAAAGTACTGTTATTCCTAAATCCAATGCTTTTGTAAGTTTTGAACCAGCTTCAGCGCCAGCTATAACGTAATCAGTTTTTTTACTTACACTTCCAGAAACCTTTGCTCCAAGTAATTCCAATGTTTCTTTAATTGAAGTTCTTGAATAGTTCTCAAGTGTTCCTGTAACAACAACAGTTTTACCTGAAAATTTACTTTCTTCTATTTGAGCCTCTTCATAATGAGGTTTTACTCCAAGTTCTAATAACTCTTTAATTATACTTAAAACTTTATCTTCTTTAAAAAATTCCATTATAGATTTTGCTACTATATCACCTATATCTGAAACCTTAGTTAAATCATCAATATTTGCTTCTTTTAAGGCATCTAATGATTTAAATTCTTTTGCTAAATCCTTTGCTGTTTTTACACCTACATTTGGTATCCCAAGAGCATAAATAAATGCATGTAATTCAGGAGCCTTACTATTTTCTATTGCATCAAGAAGATTTTGGGCTTTCTTCTCACCAAACTTTTCTAATGTTAATAAATCTTCTTTTTTCAATTTGTATAAATCTGATATAGATTTAATGTTAAGTTTTTCAAACAACTGTTCAGCTGTTTTTTCAGAAAATCCTGCAATATTCATTGCTTCTCTTGATGCATAATGTACTATGCTTTTTACCATTTGTGGTTTACACGAAAGAGTATTTTCACAAAAATAATGTGCTCCATCTAATATAACATGACTGCCACAGGCTGGACATAAAACAGGTGGTTTTATTTCCTTTGAACCCCTTAAAGTATCTTTTACTACTCCCATAATTTCAGGTATAACATCATTAGAACGACGTACAAATACATCTGCACCTATTCTTACACCTTTTCTAATTATATCATCCATATTATTTAAAGTAGCTCTCTTTACTGTAACACCTGCAAGCTCTACTGGTTCTAATATTGCAACTGGTGCAACTCTTCCGCTTCTTCCTATATTCCATTCTACATCTAAAAGCTTTGTTGTAGCTTCTTGTGCCTCAAATTTATATGCAATTGCCCATTTAGGAAATTTTATAGTATAGCCTAATAATTCTCTTGTTCTAATATCATCAATTGCTATTACAAGTCCATCTATATCATAATTCAAGTCAAATCTTATACTTTTTATATAATCTATTTCTTTTTCAATTTCCTGAACATTTTTACAGACTTTTAAATAATCGTCTACTATAAAACCTTTTTCTTTTATAAATTTCATCATTTCTAAATATGATTTAAATGGTGTACCTTCATTATATCCTATATCATAGAAAAAAGCTGAAAGATTTCTTCTTGCTGTTTCCTTTACATTTAAATTTCTAAGAGCACCTGCTGCTCCATTTCGTAAATTTTTAAGAGGTTCTTTTGCTGTTTTATTATATTTTTCAAAGGCTTCTGTAGTCATAACAGCTTCTCCATGTACTTCAATTACATAGTCATTATTTATTTTTAATGGTACTGATTTAATAGTTTTTACTTGAGGAGTAACCTCTTCTCCTATTTCTCCAGTGCCCCTTGTAGCTGCAACTTCAAGAATTCCTTTTTCATTATATGTTAAATTTATTGTAAGTCCATCAAATTTTTTAGTAAGAACATATTTAAGATCTGGTAAATTTTCTCCCTTTGCCCTCATTTCTTCTACAAATTTTATATTTCTATTATGCCATGCCTTTATTTCTTCAAGACTTTGAGCCTTATCCATACTCCAAAGTCTTCCTTGATGCTTATATTTTTTAAATCCTTCTAAAACTGTATCTCCAACTCTTAATGTAGGTGAATAATCAAGTACATAATTTTCTTTTTCTTCTAATTCCTTTAACTCATCATATTTTTTATCATATTCTTTATCAGTTACAGATGGATTATCTAATGAATAATATTCATAAGAATACTTATTTAATTCATCTACTAATTCATGAATTCTTTTTATATTTTTATTGTCGTTCACCTTTGTGCCTCCTAAATTAAATATATTTTATTATACCATTTTTAGCTTTGCAAAGGATAGCATAAGAGTTTTTACACCTTGCCTGTCAAATGCAATTGTTAATTTTTTATCCTTTCCTGCTGGCACTACTGATACAACAGTCCCTATTCCAAATTTATCATGTTTTACCTTCATACCCATTGTCACCTTATCTGATGTAAGAACTTCAGAATCATCTAAATTACTGCTAGAATTTACATTACTACTTAATTTTTCTGTATAAAGATATCCTGCAGCTGACCTTTGATTTCTAAGACTATGCGGATTGTTATATGCAGAAGGTTTTCTAAAACTACTATTTGAAGTATTGTTTTCCATAGATCTTTCATTTATATATTCACGTAATTTCAAATCTATTTCAGATATAAATTGAGATTGACTATAGCTTACAGTTCTACCAAATACTCTTCTAACTTCTGCTGATGTAATATAAAGCTTCTCCTTTGCTCTTGTAATAGCAACATAACATAATCTTCTTGCTTCTTCCATCTGACTTTCACTTTGTAAATCTGAAAGACTTGGAAATAATCCATCCTCCATTCCAACCATAAATACAATAGGAAATTCAAGTCCTTTTGCACTATGAACTGTCATAAGCACAACAGAACCTTCTCCCTCTTCCTCTTCTTCTAGCTTATCAGTGTCTTGAACTAGTGAGACTTTTTCAAGATATGCAGATAAAGATTTATCTTCACTAGTTTTTTCAAAATCAACAGCATCAGAAACTAATTCTTTTAAGTTTTCAATTCTGCTTTTGTCTTCTATTTCTTTTGAATTTTCAAGTTCATGCATGTAGCCTGTATCTTCTAATATTGTTTCAATAAGCTGTGATACTGGTATTGTTTCTGATAAATCAATAAAATTATCCATAAGTTCAGTAAATTTAGATAAAGTTGATGTATTTCTTGATGTTAATGTAGGAATATTACCAGCCTCTACTAAACCATCCCATAAATTTAACCCATACTCATCTACAAAATCTTGAACCTTTGTAACTGTAGCATTTCCAATACTTCTTTTGGGTACATTAATAATTCTTTTTAAACTTATATCATCCTGAGGATTTAAAATAACCTTTAAATAACATAAAATATCTTTTATTTCTTTTCTATCGTAGAATTTTGTACCTCCTACTATTTTATATGCTATACCTCTTCTTCTAAGAGATTCTTCAAATATACGTGATTGAGCATTTGTTCTGTAAAGAATAGCAAAATCATCATATTTTCTTTTTTCTTTTAATTTTAAATCTGCTATAACCTTTGAAACAAAATCTCCTTCTGATTTATCATCAAAAGCTCTATAAATTTTAATTTTATCTCCTGACTCCTGTTCAGTTCTAAGGACCTTGCTTTTTCTATTGGCATTATTCTTTATTACTGTATTTGCTGCCTGCAAAATATTATCCTTAGATCTATAATTTTGCTCAAGCTTTATTACCTTTGCATTAGGATAATCTTTTTCAAAATCAAGTATATTAGATACATCCGCTCCTCGCCACATATATATACATTGATCATCATCTCCTACAACACAAAGATTTTTATACTTTGCTGCAAGAAGTTTTACAAGTTCATATTGTGCTCCATTTGTATCTTGATACTCATCAACCATGATATATTGAAATTTTCTTTGATAAAATTCAAGTATATCTGAATTTTTCTTAAAAAGCTCTACTGTTTTTGAAATTAAATCATCAAAATCCATGGCATTATTTTCTTTTAATTTCTTTTGATACATTAAATATACATCTGCAATTTTATTTTCTCTAAAGTTACTTTCAAATTCCCTTTTAAAACTTTCTGGACCTTGCATTTTATCCTTTGCTCTACTGATTTTACCCATAACTTCTCTAGGATTTATATCTTTATCATTAATATCTAGTGATTTCATACATTCTGTTATTAATGTTTTTTGATCTGAAGAATCATATATAGTAAAATTTTTCTTATATCCTAAGTGTTCTATTTCTCTTCTTAATATTCTTACACATGTAGAGTGAAAAGTTGATATCCACATATCTTCCGCCTTATCACCTACCAATTTTTTTACTCTGTCTTTCATTTCTTTAGCAGCTTTATTAGTAAATGTAATTGCCAAAATTTTGTATGGATATATTCCTAAATCTTCAATCATATGAGCCATTCTATATGTAAGAACTCTTGTTTTTCCTGATCCTGCACCAGCTAATATTAATACCTGCCCATCTATAGTAGTTGCACCTTCATACTGTTCTTTATTTAATAGTAATTTTAAATCCAATTTAACTCATTCCTCCACAAATATAATGAATATTATTATAACACATTTATATATTTTTTATTTTACCATAATTAAATTCCATTTTTTCTTTATTTTTTTCTAATATTAGATTAAAATTAATAGTATTAGTAAAATGTACAGCATTGCTGTTTTTATATTTAAAATAATTAAGAGAGGTTGAAGTTATGACAACAGAAATTAATTCTTCAAATTTTATAAAAAACATAATTAAAGAAGACTTAGAAAACGGAAAAGTAAAAGAAGTTATTACTCGTTTTCCACCAGAACCAAATGGCTACTTACATATTGGCCATGCAAAATCAATATGCCTTAATTTCCAAGTAGCAGATGATTTTAATGGCAAAACAAATTTAAGATTTGATGATACTAACCCAATTAAAGAAGACACAGAATATATAGAATCTATAAAAGAAGATGTAAAATGGTTAGGCTTTGAATGGGATAATTTATTTTATGCATCAAATTACTTTGATACAATGTATGAAAAGGCACTACTACTTATTAAAAAAGGAAAAGCTTATGTATGTGATTTAACTCCTGAAGAAATGAAAGAATACAGAGGTACATTAACAAAGCCAGGAAAAGAAAGTCCTTACAGAAATAGAACTGTAGAAGAAAATTTAAAATTATTCCAAGAAATGAAAGATGGAAAATATAAAGATGGTGAAAAAGTTCTTAGAGCAAAAATAGATATGGCTTCTCCTAACATAAATATGAGAGATCCTATAATTTACAGAATTGCTCACATTACTCATCATAATACTGGTGATAAATGGTGCATATATCCTATGTATGATTTTGCCCATCCTTTAGAAGATGCTATAGAAGGTATTACTCATTCTATTTGTACATTAGAATTTGAAGATCATAGACCTCTATATGACTGGATAATTAATGAATGTGAAATGGAAAATATTCCTCACCAATATGAATTTGCAAGACTTAACATTACAAACACAGTAATGAGTAAAAGAAAATTAAAAGCATTAGTAGATAACAACATAGTAGATGGTTGGGACGATCCTAGAATGCCTACTATATCAGGACTTAGAAGAAAAGGATATACTCCTGAATCAATAAGAAATTTCTGTAGTGCTATAGGCGTTGCAAAAAATTCTTCAACTGTAGATGAACAAATGCTTGAATATTTTATAAGAGAAGATTTAGATCCAAAGGTTCCAAGAGCTATGGCTGTTTTAGATCCACTAAAACTTGTTATTACAAATTATCCAGAAGGACAAAGTGAACTTCTTCCAATAGAAAACAATCCAAAGGATGAAAATGCAGGCGTTAGACAAGTTTCTTTTTCTAGAGAACTTTATATAGAAAGAGAAGACTTTATGGAAGAACCTCCAAAGAAATACTTTAGATTATTTCCTGGAAATGAAGTAAGACTTAAAGGTGCTTACTTTGTAAAATGTACTGATTTTATTAAAGACGAAAATGGAAAAGTAATTGAAGTTCACTGCACATATGATCCGGAAACAAAAAGTGGTAGTGGTTTTACAGGAAGAAAAGTAAAAGGAACTCTTCACTGGGTAGATGCAAATTCTGCACTTAATGCAACATTTAAGTTATTCGAACCATTAATTTTAGATGATGTTCCAGAAAATGAAGGCAAGGATTTCTTAGATCAAATTAATCCAAATTCATTAACTGTATTAAAAGGATTTATTGAACCTTCTGTTAAAAATGCTAAAGGTAATGATAAATACCAATTATTTAGACATGGATATTTTAATGTAGATCCTAAAGACTCAACAGAAGATAACTTAGTATTTAATAGAATTGTTTCACTTAAAAGTTCATTCAAACTTAAATAATAAAAATAGCTATGCATTAAAATTTCTAATGCATAGCTTTATTTTTATTAAAAATCTACTTTAGTTCCATAATAAGTGCAATTATATAATTTTTCCATAGTTTCATCATCTATTTTTCTAGGATTAGATCCTGTACATGCATCTAAAACAGCATTATGAGCCATAAATTTAACTTGAGCTTTAAATTCCTCTTCATCTATACCATATTCTTTTACTGTATGAGGTATATTTAATTTTGTATTTAAATCATTAATTAAATTAATTAGTGAATCTGTTAATTCTTTATTATTATTTCCCTCTAATTTAAGATCCTTTGCAATTTGTCCATACCTTTCTTCACATTCTACCCTATTATAATTAATTACAAAAGGTAAAAACATTGCATTAGCACATCCATGAGGTATATGAAATACTGCTCCTATTTTATGAGCCATTGAATGAACTATTCCAAGTAATGCATTACTAAATGCCATACCAGCCAAACATTGAGCATCATGCATACTACATCTAGCTTCTTCATCTCCATTAAACGAATTAATTATATTTTCTCTTACCATTTCAATAGCTTTTATTGCAAGAGGGTCAGTAAAATTAGAACTGCATGTTGAAGTATATGCTTCAATAGCATGAGTTAATGCATCCATTCCAGTATGAGCTACTAACTTAGGTGGCATTGTTTGAGCTAAATCTGAATCTACAATTGCTATATCTGGTGTTAAATTAAAATCAGCTAATGGGTATTTTATATGTGCCTTATTATCTGTAATAACTGAAAATGCAGTTACTTCTGTAGCTGTTCCACTAGTAGATGGAATTGCTATGAATTTTGCTTTTTGTCTAAGCTCTGGAAGTCCAAATGGAACTACTGCTTTTTCAAATGTAAAGTCTGGGTATTCATAAAATATCCACATTGCTTTTGCAGCATCAATAGGAGAACCTCCACCCATTGCAACTATCCAGTCAGGCTGAAATTCTTGCATTTCTTTTGCACCTTTCATTACTGTTTCAACTGATGGATCTGGTTCAACACCTTCAAAAAGATATGTTTCTATGTTGGCTTCTTTTAAATAATCTTGTACCCTTTTTAAAAAGCCAAATTTTTTCATTGAGCCACCACCAACTACTATAAACGCCTTTTTACCTTTAATGTTTTTAAGTTCTTCTAATGTACCCTTTCCATAATAAATATCCCTTGGTAATGTAAATCTTGCCATAATAATCCCTCCATTTCTCAATAAATTCCAAACGCTTTTATAACGTTTACGTGACGTTATAAATTTAAGAAAAAAATTTCCTTAAGGAACATTCCTTAAGGAAATTATATCATAAATGTCTGCTAAATCCTATGATAAATATCGTATTATCTTACAAATTGTTCAAATCTTTCTTTTACCTTGTTTTCTCCTAAAATAGTCATTATTGTATGAAGATCTGGAGTATTAGATCTATGTGTAATAGCAGCTCTTACTGCACCTGCCACATCAGATACCATTCCTTTATATTCTTCTGGATTTTTCTTGAACTTCTTTCTATCAGTAGCATATCCAAGTTCTACTGCTATTTCTTTAAGTTTTGAGAACCATTCATCATTATCTTTTCCAATTTCAAATTTTTCTTTATAAATTGATATTATTCTCTTAGCTTCTTCCATATCAATATTCTTTGGAATTTCTACATTTTCATCTTTTTCAAATAAAGAATCAAAGAAATAGAATATTTTTTCTCTTACATCATCCCATTTAGCAAAATCTTTTCTTGGTTTTGGTCCTTCCTTATCAATATTAAATACTTCTTTCATCATAGATTCATTTGATGAAACTAATTTATACATTTCTTCATCATATTCTTTTGCCCATTCAATGTATTTTTCATATACGTCTTCAGCCTTTATTTTTGATATAACATTTTTACTTACATCATTAAGCTTTAATATATCAAATAAAGCACCACTTTTACTCATTTTTTCTAAAGCAATATTAAATTCATGATAATCTTTAGTTGGATTTTCTTCTCTCCATTCTTCATAACTTGAATTTATTATATTAAGTAAATATTCTATAACTGATTCAACAGGATAACCTTGCTCCTTATAATAACTTACAGCACTTTCAGGATCCTTTCTCTTACTTAACTTTCTTTTAGAACCATTATCCATCTTCATGATTGTAGGAATATGTGCATAATTTGGCACATCAAAACCTAAAATTTCAAATAATTGAACGTGTATTGGTAATGATGATAACCACTCTTCACCTCTAATAACATGCGTAGTTCCCATTAATGCATCATCTATAGCATGAGCAAAGTGATATGTTGGTAATCCATCAGATTTTATTATAACTATATCTTGATCATTTTCAGGAAAAGATATATTTCCTTTTATTAAATCATGGAATTTAACCTTATTATCAAAATTTCCAGGTGATTTTAATCTTATTATGTATTCTTCACCATTTTCTATTTTTTTGATAGCTTCGTCAGCAGATAAATTTCTGCATGTAGCATATTTACCATAGTAACCTGGAGTAACTTTTTCTGCTTTTTGATTTTCTCTAACTTCATTTAATTTTTCAGCACTACAGAAACATGGATATGCAAGACCTTTTTCTATTAAGCTCTTTGCAAATGTACTATATATTTCTTTTCTTAAACTTTGTCTATATGGTCCGTAATTTCCTTTTTCAGAAGTTTCTCCTGTCATACCTTCTGTAAAATTCATTCCAAAGTTATTCATTGTTTTAATTGTGTCTGAAATAGCTCCTGGGACTTCTCTCTTTTGATCTGTATCTTCTATTCTTAAATAAAATACTCCATCTGTTTGACTTGCTAATCTTTCATTTATAAGTGCAGCAAAAACTCCTCCTATATGTTGGAAACCAGTTGGACTTGGTGCATATCTTGTTACAACCGCACCTTCTTTTAAATTTCTTTTTGGATATTTTTCTAAATAATATTCTGGTGTTTTATCTACATCAGGGAATATTAAATTAGCTAACTTTTCTAAACTCATTTATTCACCATTCCTTAAATAATATATTTTTATATTATGTAGTCACATACCTTATATTATATATTTTTTAGTAGCTTTTTAAAAGGGCAATTTCAGAATCTGTAAGTTCTCTATATTCTCCTTCTTCTAAATCTAGATCAAGCTCTATGCCACCAAAACTTATTCTTTGAAGATATATTACACTTTTTCCCACAGCTTCAAACATTCTTTTTACTTGATGGAACTTACCTTCCTGTATTGTAATATTTACTTCAGACGTGCCATCATCCAAAATATTTAAAATTTCAAGTTTAGCTTCCTTACACTTATAACCATCATCTAAGGTAATTCCATTTTTAAATTTTTCTATATCATCCTCATTTACTTCTTTATCAATTTTAGCAAAATATACTTTATCCACATGATGCCTTGGAGATATTAATCTATGGTTAAGTTCACCATCATTTGTTAAAAATAAAAGTCCTACTGTATCTTTATCTAACCTTCCAACTGGAAAAGGTTCAAATACCTGATGATCTGGTTCTAATAAATCAATTACAGTTTCATCTCTATTATCGTATGTTGCAGAAATAACACCAGCAGGTTTATTCATTAAAAGATATATATACTTTCTATAAAAAATTTCTTCACCATTTATTTTTATTACAGATTTTTCAGGATCAATATTTAAGCTGCTATCTTTTACAATTTCACCATCAACTTCTATCATTCCTTTTCTGGCCATCTGCTTTACTTCTTTTCTTGTACCATATCCTAAATTTGCAATAATTTTATCTAATCTTTCCAAGAAATCACCTCCAAATTATTTTTTAATTTCTATGTCTTTTATAATTTTAGCATAAAAAAACTGTATTACACAAATGCACAATACAGTTTATATAAATAATTATTTAGTTATTATTAGCATAACTATTATAGTAACTTAAAACACTAGGCACATAATTTTGTGTTTCTTTAGGCATTTTATAAAGCTCACTTGCAGATGATACCCCTCTATTTTGAACAGTTCCAATTCCTGCATTATATCCCATTAATGCCATGCTTACATCACCATTATAATAATTTAAAAGCCATTTTAACTGTTTAACTCCACCTTTAATATTGTCATCAATATCATAAGGATTTGAGACTCCGTCTTCTTCACAATTTTCAGGCATAAGCTGCATAAGCCCCATAGCTCCAGCATACGATGTAACACTTGGATCAAAATCTGATTCTTGCTTTATTACCGCAAGCACTAAATTAGGATCAACACCATATTCAGAAGCATATTTATTAACAGAGCTATAAATTTTCTTCATTGTTTCACTGCTGCTTTCTGTTGTAACATTTCCAGTAAAACCACCCTTAACTCCTGAAATTAAATTAAGAATATTAGAATTATTAATCTTAAGAGGAATTTTTTGAAGGTTAGTCCCTTCTCCTAATATTTCTGAACCTGTTGAAATTGCATTTTTTACATTATCCTTTGATAATGCATTTAAAATATTTTTTGTATTATCATCTTTAGTTGAATTTTGAAGTGAATTTAAAAGTGATTGATATACAATTTCAAATTCCATTCCATCTCCTAAACTTTCCTGTAATACATTTTTCATCATACTAAGTTGCAAAAGTTCATTTGCATCCTTAATCCCATTAATCTCCATTTCTTAACCTCTCCATATTTTTTCTTATGAAACTTCAAAAATCATTTCATCATAATCTTCATAATTAACATTTTTATAAAAACTCTTTGCCATAGCCATAACTCTATGCTCACCCTTTACAAATGGAATAAAAGTATAATAATTTTTTCTACTATAATCCTGTACCTTCATCCAATTACCATTTTCCATAACATAAAATTCATAACATACATCTTTGCCACCAGATGAAGTTACATAAAAAGAAACCTCTTTATTTACTTTTATTTCATTTATATTATAACTTATTTTAGTATTAATTACAGGCTTATTTTCATAAACATATACACTTATTTCTTTTTTATCATCATATTTTTCGTCACTTTTTACATTCTTACAGTATACAGTAAAAGAATATTTTCCTGCACACTTTGGAATAATCTCTATATTTTTTTCCCTTTGATAATTAATTGTATCTACTTCTCTTCCATTAATCTTCATTGTATACTTCATAAGTGTATTTTCTGTATTTTGAACTATAGATTTAATGCTAATAGTATCTCCTACAACATAACTTTTTCTATTCTGAAGTAGAATATAATCGATTTTGGCAGCTATAAAATCTGTTGCTTTTATTTTTACAATACAGCTATTATCAAATTCTTTATCAGAAAATTTATCCTTGACTCTTACTTCGATTTCATAATTTCCCTTTTCTTCAGGAATAAAATCTACCCAATTAGATGGACCATAATCTATTCTTTCTTTTTCTATTTTATCCTTATATACAATAAAAGCATATTTAAGATCTAGGCCACCTTCAGCAATAATTTTGATATTTGTTTTTTCTCCAACTAATATGCATTTCTTTTCAGATATAATTTGCGAAATTCTAATAGGAATACTAGAACAATTATCAACATTATATGAAATACTCTTTTTATCTTCATACTCATCATTACATGAAGAATCTTTAACTAAAACAGTAATATTGTACTTTCCCACTAATTTTGTAGTCCATAAATATTCATTTGATCTTATAAAACCTGTATCTTCTTTAACTTTGCCCTCAATTATATACCTATATAATAATTGTCGGCCGCCAATTGCATCAACTTTAATATTTACTTTACTTCCATTTAATTCTGTTGATAATACATCAGTACTTATTTCATTTAATATAACTTTATCATACTTCTTTACATCGTATATCATAATTGCTCTATCATCAAATTCATTGTTTGATAACATATCACGTGCAAGACATAATAATTTATATTTTCCAGCTGTATTTTCTGAAAAACTTACACTTTGACTAGAAGAATAATCCTGAATACATATTTTCTCCCCAAAATTATTAATTTTAATAAATTTGTATAATATTGTTCTTTCATTATCTAAATTTGTTTGAACTTTAAATGACAATTCATTTCCTACTATACGTTTTTTAGTTAAACAATTAAATTTTACTATTGTTACCTTCTTTTCCTTTTCATAAACTTCAAAATTAACTGTTGCAAAATCATCAAATTTTTCTAATGATTTTTCATTTTTACATTCAATTAATATTTCATATTTCCCCTTAAATGTAGGAGTAAAAATAAATGTACTTTCTTTTGAATAATCTCTAAGTGCTTCCCAACCACGCTTACCATTTAACCAAAATCTATACATAAGATTATCACAAAATCCACAAACATTAATATTTATTTTTTCACCAATAATTAATTTATCCTTACTTATTTGAACATTTTTAATATATTTATTTTCTATACTCTTATTATCTATATTTTTAATATTATCATGGCATTTGTTTTCGAAACTATCATTACATTTTATGTTTAATATATTATCTTCTTCATTTTCTAATTCTTTAACCACTACTTCGCCTTTTGTCATAAAATCAAATGGCTTTTTAGAATTAATTTTCTTTGCTTGAACCATTACTATATATTTTCCCTGCCAATTAGGAATCCATGTACACTCATTTTTTTCTGAATAATCTTGAATAGTTTTCCATATTCCATCTATGCCAACAATAAATTTATACAAAACATCCTTATCAATAGGTTGTACTTTTATTATTTTTTCTTTATTTACACATGCTACATTTAATTCTGTGTCAAATAATATTTGTAATTCACTCACCCTAATCACCTCTCCAAAGCTCTTTTCTATTTTATCATAATTAACAAATATTGGAAATAGTTTTTTAAAAAAATAAACTGTACCCTATTATGTACAGCTTACTCATTTATATTACTCATATCCATTTACCACTACATTAATTTCACCTGTTTCTGGTGACATAACAAGTCCATGAACTGCAATATCCTTTGGAATTAAAGGATGATCTTTTATAGTTTTTACATTTTCTTTTATAGATTCTTCCACAGAATTAAATCCTCTAAGCCAATCTTTTAAATCATGTCCTGAATATTCTAAAACATCAATTACTTCTTGAGATATACCTCTTTCTTTTATCTTTTCCATTAATTCATTTACATTAACATTACACATACCACAACCACTATGGCCTATAACAAGTATCTCCTCTATATTAAATTCATATATTGCAACTATTATACTTTTCATTACACTTCCAAAATGACTTGTTATCTCAGCGCCAGCATTTTTAACTATCTTTACATCACCATTTTTAATATTTAGTGCCTTTGGTAAAAGTTCTGTAAGTCTAGTGTCCATACATGAAAAAATTAAAATTTTCTTATCTGGTGTTTTTGATGTAGCAAACTCCTCATATTGCTTATTTTTTACAAAATTCTTATTGTATTCTATCATTTCATCTAATCTTCTCATAAATTCCTCCTTAATTATTTTAATAAACCTTTTAAATTTTTTAATAATCTTTTATCATCTTCACTTGTACGTTTTCTTGGATTTGACGTTTTTCCTCCACCACGTCTTATTTTTTGGCTTGTATGTCTCTTTTCTAATAAATTATCTATATTATCTTCTGTATACATATGACCACTTGGATTTAATATGCCCTTTGCCTTAGATAAACACATGGCAGCAACTCCATAATCTTGAGTTATTACAATATCTCCCTTTTCTAAATTATTAACAATATACATATCAACACTTTGAAAACCACTATCTACTACCCTTACTTCTGAATAATCACTTGTGATATAGTGATTTATATCACAAAATATAATAACTTTTACTTGAAATTCTTTAGCTTTAGATTCAATTAAAGGGATGCTTGGACAAGCATCCCCATCAATTATAATTTTCATATGTTTATAAAAATATTAAAGTCTCTTTTCAAGTTCTTCTTTCATATCTTCGTATCCTGGTTTTCCAAGTAAAGCAAACATATTCTTCTTGTAAGCTTCAACACCTGGTTGGTTAAATGGATTAATTCCTAGTAAATATCCACTTATTCCACAAGCCTTTTCAAAGAAGTAAACTAATTGACCAAAATAATATGGTGAAATTTCTGGTACATTTAATACTAAATTAGGAACTCCTCCATCATTATGTGCAAGTAAAGTACCTTCAAAAGCTTTATGGTTAACATAATCCATTTCTTTTCCTGCAAGGAAGTTTAATCCATCAAGGTTTTCATCATTTGCTTCAATAACAACTTTCTTCTTTGGAGTTTCAACATTTATTACTGTTTCAAAAAGATCTCTTCTACCTTCTTGGATATATTGACCCATTGAGTGTAAATCTGTTGTAAAGCTAACTCCTGCTGGGAATAATCCCTTGTTATCTTTACCTTCTGATTCTCCATAAAGTTGTTTCCACCATTCATTGAAATAAACTAATGCTGGTTCATAGTTAACAAGTATTTCAATTTCCTTACCCTTGTTATATAATGCATTTCTTACTGCTGCATACTTATATGCATCATTTTCCTTTAATGAAGGATTAGCATATTCTTCTCTTGCATCAGCTGCACCTTTCATTATTTCATCTATATCAATTCCTGCTGCAGCTATTGGAAGTAATCCTACTGCTGTTAATACTGAGAATCTTCCTCCAACATCATCTGGTACTACAAAAGTTTCATATCCTTCTGCATCTGCTAAAGTTTTTAATGCTCCTTTAGCTTTATCAGTTGTTGCATATATTCTCTTCTTAGCTTCTTCTTTTCCATATTTCTTTTCAAGTAAATCTTTAAATATTCTAAAAGCTATTGCTGGTTCTGTAGTAGTTCCTGATTTAGAAATTACATTTACAGAAATATCTTTTCCTTCTACTGCTTCTAAAAGATCTGCCATATATGTTGAGCTTATGTTATTTCCAACATAGAATATTTTAGGTGCTTTTCTCTTATCCTTATCTAAAGCATTGTGGAAAGTATTTGTAAGCATTTCAATTGCTGCTCTAGCGCCTAAATAAGAACCACCAATTCCTATTACTATTAATGCATCAGAATCAGATTTGATTTTTTCTGCTGCTTTTTTAATTCTTTCAAATTCATCTTTATCATAATTAACTGGAAGGTCAATCCATCCTAAAAAGTCATTTCCAGCTCCACTTTTATTATGTAATTTATCATGAGCTGCTTTTACTGCTTCCTCCATGTATTCTATTTCATAGTCATTAAGAAATGCAGTTGTTTTACTTAGATCTAAACTTAATTTTTTCACAATTATTACCTCCGGAAATTATTATCTTTACTTACCATTTTTTATTATAACACATTTTTTAGTAATTTATATTTTATTTTTTTAAAAAAAGAGCCCCAAAAGGGAGCCCTAAAAGAAATAAATATGAGCACTAAACACTTAATCCAAAGTTACCACATAAAGCAGCAAGACCACCTTGGAATCCACTACCAATAGCGTTAAATTTCCATTCGCCATTGTTTCTGTAAATTTCAGCTACTACTATAGCAGTTTCAATTGAAAAATCTTCTCCTAAATCATACTTAATTAATTCTTCGTTTGTATCTGCATTTAATACTCTAACATATGCATTAGAAACTTGTCCGAAATTTTGTTTTCTAGCTTCTGCATCATTTATTGTTACTGTAAAATCTACTTTTTCTATTTCTTGTGGTACCATACTTAAGTCTATTTTAATTTGTTCATCATCACCATCACCATCACCAGTTAAATTATCACCTAAATGTTGAATTGCACCTGATGGATGAGTTAAATTATTATAGAAAACCATATCTGTATCTTTTGCACACTTTCCATTTCCTGCACAACAAAAAGCAGATGCATCTAAATCAAATTCTGATCCTCCATCATATTTATTAGTATCCCATCCAAGACCTACTATAATGTTTTTAAGTCCTTTATTACCCTTTGTCAAGTCAACTTTTTGACCTTTTGTTAATGATATTGCCATTTTAAATCCTCCAATTTTTTCTTAAATATTTATACTAATTATTGTTTTTACAATATTGATATCTTTTACATATACTATTTTATCAAAATATTATTTATATTCCAATATTTTTCTATATATTTAATAATTCCTTAATAATTTCTTCAGTACCTTCAAAGCCTTCATTTTTGCTTATAAAATCTGTAGTATTTTTCATTTCATGTTCTATTGCAGATTTTGCTGGTACAAATGCTCTATTAGATTTTTTTAGCATATTTAAATCCATTGAAGAATCCCCCATAGCACAAAATTCTTTTTCATTTAAATAATTCATCAAAAAGTCTATTGCATTTTCTTTAGTTAATATTTTAGGTAAAAAATATATTTTTCTCCCACTTATGTAAAAATTCCAATTAAAAGCTTCTAATTCCTTTTTAAACGTCTCTATCTTTCTTAAATCAAACCTTTCAAGGTCCACAACTAAATAAAAAAACATTTCATCTACACTTCTAACCTTTAAAATTCCTTCTAATTCCCCATACTTTTCATTAAAAAAACTCATTGTAGATAACAAGCTATTACATTCTTTTAATCTCTTCTTTACAATATTACTCCATATTTCAAGAGGCTTTCCATTATATAAAATAACACCACCATTAGTAGTTATACTATATTGAAAATTTATACCATGTTCATTAAATTTAATTCTTGAAAATTGTTCTATACTTCTTGTAGTAGTTGGTATAAACTTATTGTCTTTTGAAATTTCTTTAAGAAGCTTTACAGTATTCTTTGAAATATACGATATTTCTTTTCCATCTAAAACCTCAATACAATATAGCTTGTCTCTATCTTTTATGAATTTTTTTGAATAAATTAATGTTCTATCTAAATCACTAAAAAAAAGCATACTTTCCCTTCCTAAACATATATTTTTTTACTAAACATCTTTTAAATTTTTGATTATTCCACAACATTTATATGATTTTAATGGATACACCTCTACTGGAACATTTTTCTCTTTTGCAAGTACAAATATATGATTAAGTCTTTCATCATCTAAACTATCAACTAGTATTTTATATGGAATTCTTCTAAGTAAGACTCTTGTTGTTTCACCAATTCCAGGTTTTATAAAATTTATGTCTTTAACATCAAACGCTTCTCTAATCATTTCTACATCTTCTGCACCAAGTTTTGTAATATCATCCTTTTCCCAATCTTTCATAGTCTCATTAATCTTTTCAAATTGACTTTCAAATTCAGCTGATATTGTATCTATATATTTATTTGACTCATCAAATTCTTTAAGTTCTTTGTAATATTTTGCTCCATGGAAATCTTCCTCATGAATTAAATCCCTTCTAAGCACAGTTCTACTTACAAGACCAGATACTGTTGAATTTAAACATGCACTTGGTATTAAAAAATCTTCCCTTACGCCATAACTTTTAGAATATCCCGCTGGGTCTGCTAGTACCGCAAGGGCATCATCTAATTGTATATTATATTTTTTATAATAGTCATCACATGCCTTTTTTAATACATTGCAAATTGTACCTTTTCCAGTCCATCCATCTATAAATTGAATTTTCATATCTTTATGATGATCTAAAATATATTTTATAGCATTTTCATCAATACCTCTATCTCTTATGATTGAAATAGTATAATGTGGAAGATTTATATTATATTTTTTCTTTATATATCTTTTGGCAAGTATACCTATTGGAGTACCAGCTCTTGCAAGAGATACTAAAACTACATTTTTACCATTTCTTTTTATAATTTTCTCAGACATTACACCTGCTGCAAATGCTAATTTCTTTTTGTACTTTTCAAGCTTTTCTCTATATAAATTTAAATAAGTATCACTTACTTGATATTCTATAGGAAGCATTTCTGAATAATGGCGTCCACTTTGAATAGCCTTTTCTCTCTCCCTATTACCTTGCTCAATTTTAGCATCTGAAATATCCTTAAGTAAAAATATAACATCATCTTTTGAATATGTTCCAAATTCTTTATTTTCTGAATTCATATAATATTACTCCTTAAAAAATCTAACTATATTAATTTTCTTTATTCCAGCAAATTCTAGTATTTTTATAAACTCATTAACTTTAGAAGGCTCTTTGAAAACTTCCATAAATAAAAAACATTCATCATATTTATTTACTCTTAAATTATAAATATAATTTATGTTTTTATTATAAAAACTTTCAAAAGTATATTTTTCCTTTATAGGATATTCACTATCATTTATAGCTATAATAGGGCTTCTTGTTGTAGAATGATAATAAACATTTCCCTTAATTTTCTTTGAAAGCATCATTGGAATATACATAAATTCTTCAATTCCAAGGCAAAGTATATTAGAATTTTCATCATTTGGAATAAGTTTTTTAGATTCTCTATCTATTATATGTAGTAGCTTTTCTTGCATTTTTCTACTTATTCCAAATCTACCTGTATAAAGACTATATTTTCTCTCTCCAAAATATTCTTCAAAATCTAGATATATATCATTAATTACAGCATTAAAATTGGTACTTTCCTCCACTTTAACAATGCTATCTTCTAATTCATTTTCCATAGAAAATTCAAAATTCCCATTAAATAAATATACAAATTCTATAGAGCATCCCAAACTACTTGCAACCTTTTGAATTTCTTTATTTCTTTCTTCATCAATCCAATTAAGAACAGATGCAATTACAAATTTTTTAACCTTAAATGTTTCTTGAATTTTTGAAATCATATTAAGACATGTTTTAGCTGTAGTTATTTCATCATCAACAAGAATAACTTCACTTACATCATTAATATTATTCAAATTATCTATATATAGATTTTGCTCCATTGCATGAGAATGTTCCTCTAAAAATTCTAATTTTTTTAAAGCTTTAACCTCTTCCCTTGTAGTATGAATAAAATATTCTGCACTTTCTAAATAATTAAAAAATGAATGAGAAAGACAAGTTGCAGTTTCTGCAAAACCTATTACAAGTTGTCTTTCATTTTTATAATTTTCATGTTTCATCTTGTAACTTTTAGCAAGAAGTAATCCTAATTTATCAACCTTATTAGGATTTATAGGAAGGTGCTTACCTAAAGTTTTTGACACAAATAAAAATTTACGTTTTTTATTATTTCTAAGGGCAACAGATAAATAATCATTTATATCTAAATTAAGAGGATTATCTTTGATATTTATTTTGCAATTAAAATTCAAGTAACTCATTATAATCTACTCCTTCATTAAATACTCCATAAACTTTTGAAAGTTTTATTATTCTTTTAGCCCAATTTAAATGGGGATTTACCTCATTCATTCTATCCTTGTGAAGTCCAGCACTTACACCATATTTGCTATTTACATTTCCAAGTATATTAGAGGCATCAACATAATCTTCAAAAGACACTACATTCATAGCTTCACATACGTAAAGTTGATATGGATGAATTACTGTTTTTCCAACAAATCCATTCATTTTATCAAGTTCTAATTCCTTAATATAAGATTCTAATATATCTTCCTTTTTCATATTATAAAATTCAGATACACCACCGCTTATAACAATATCATTACTATTACTTGATCCTAAAAAACTCATTAAATCAGCTAAGAAACTTCGAAACACAATATTATCATATATTGTATACTTCTTATTTCTTCTAAGACTATATGCTCCAAGAATATCTGTTACTCCTATTCTTACATTTAAAACTCTAGATATATTTTTTCTAACAACATTTTTTAATTTACATAAGGCCTCTTCCTTTGTATCTATAGATGTAAATTCAGTTGTTTCAATTATTGGCATAATATATAAACTTGAACACCCTTCCCTATCTAATATTTCTAAAAATTCTTCAACAGTTTCAGAATTTGCCTTTGGTATAACTATTCCTGTTAATATGTCAAGATTTTCCCTTAAAATATCAGTAAATTTCTCCATTTGAGCAGCATTTTTAGGACGTATAAATATTAATGGAGACTTATGCTTCATTATTTCCATTCTTCTTATATATCCCATAACTTCTCTAATATTTTCTATTGCCTCATCTTCACCAGTATCTCCTACAGAATCCTCAAGACACATAACTACAGATGTTGCACCTTTTATGTTGCCACTAAAAAATTTATATAACTTATCCTTATTTATAGCAGGAATATATAGTAATGCACCAACACTATATTTTAATAAATTCAATTCAGTATTTTTATCTATATTTTCTGGTAACTTATAAAAAAGTTCCTCTTCAATTTCACTTTTTAAGTAGTCAAAATGTCTCATTTAAAACTTCCTTTTTTAATATTTAATATTTTTATATAAATAAATTGTTTTAGAAAACTGTCTAAAACAATTTATTTATAATATATTAACATTCAAATTTATCTAAACAAGTTATTTATCATGCCGCCAATGCCACTTGCTGTGTCTCCAATATTGCCCATAGCACCGCCAAAAGTTTGATTTTGTTGAACATCTGGAGTATAGTCTTTATCATCAATTCCTATCTTTAATCCTGATTTTCTTTCACTTGGTTGAACAATAACTTGGCCACCTGGGCGTTCAAATTTAAATGCATAACTTTCTCCTGAAGCTTGTCCTATTAAATTTTTCCATCCAAGGTCTAAATGTAATCCTGGATCTGGGCCAGTCCATGCAACAATAGCATCTGGGTCTACAAAGCAAGGTGTTGGAAGAACTATTGGGTTACCATCTGTTAATACAGCTACTTGAGCCCCAGGTCCCTTAGCTGATAAAACTGAAGTAAATAACCCTTTTTGAGATATTGTACCTTGTGCTAAGAATTTGAAACTATAATTACAAGTATCAGTAAAAGCTAAAAGATTTTCACTTTCTACTTTTAATTCCATTCCTGGTTCTAAATTTATTATTGTAACATGTTGAGAAAGATTTGCATAAAATGATACAGCACCTGCAGCTGCTCTAACCTTCATTAATGGCATATTTTCACCAGTTAATCTACGTCCTATTTGACCAAGTAATGCCTGTGCTGGATTACCTTGTGGTCCAAGTAATACCTTTTCAAATTTGCAGTTATTGCTATAAGCTATCATAGCACCTGCCTTAGTAAATAAAGCTCCTTGTCCATCTACACATGTAGCTCTACAAGCTAATTCGTTAAGTGTTTCTAATTTAAACATTAATTTTCCCCCTTAAAATAAATATATTTATCCTGCAACATTTACTCCATATCTTTGACACAGTCCTAATAAATCATCATTAGTACCATTACCAATAGGATTAAATCTCCATTCGTTATTTTTCTTGTAAAGTTCTCCAACCATCATTGATGTAACTTCTTTATAATATTCTGTTAAATTAAATCTTACAAGTTCTCTATTTTGTGCTTTATCTACAACTCTTATAAATGCATTAGATACTCCTGCAAAATTCAAATTTCTTTGTTTTGCTTCGTTTATTGTTACAACAAAAACAATTTTTTCAACCTGTGGATTTACTTGTGAAAGCTTTATACTTATTATTTCATCATCGCCATCACCAGCTCCTGTTGTATTATCACCAGAATGTCTTACTGAACCATCAGGACTACATGTTTGATTATAAAATACAAACCAATCATCACCAATAACTCTTTCATTAGGTCCAAGTAGAAATGCTTCTGAATCTAAATCATATGCATTAGTGCTTACATCCCATCCAAGACATATATCTACTAAATCTAAATTTGGATTCATCTTAGATAAGCTTATCTTTTGACCTTTTGATAAAATAACTCCACCACCACTATTTTGATTCATATTAGGTGATTGATTATTAAAATTAGCTCCATTATTAAAATTATTATTTGACTGCATATTGTTAAAATTATTCTGGCCATTATTAAAATTATTTTGCTGCATATTTATATTATTATTTGGTGCATTATAATTATTATTCATATTTGGATTGTAATTGTTTTGATTATTATTAAAAGCTTGCTGATTATTGTAATTATTCATGTCAGAATTATTAAATCCATTAGAATTGCCATATTGATTTTCATTATTATAACTATTCATGTTCATGCCTTGATTATTAAATGCTGATGTATTTGATACATTCATATTTCCTGGCGAACCTAAATCTAAAGCACCTTTTACCTTATTAGGTACATTAATCATTTATTATACCCCTCCCCTCAAAATATAAAATGAGTATTATTTATAATATCATATTTTAAGATTACGATATTTTTAAATAATACTCAATAGTTATTTTACAATATTTATATTTTTTTAATATAAATTACACTTTTTTACATTTTGTTTTCAAATAATTAACAAATTATACTGCATACTGACTATTAAAAAGTTCATAATAGAATCCCTTTTTATCTAAAAGTTCATCGTGATTTCCTTGCTCTATAATATGTCCGTCTTTCATAACAAGTATTATATCTGCATTTTGAATAGTTGATAATCTATGAGCAACAATAAAACTAGTTTTTCCTTCCATAAGCTTATTAAATGCATCTTGAATTTTCATCTCTGTTCTTGTATCAATAGAAGAGGTAGCTTCATCAAGTATAAGCATATCTGGATCGCATAACATAACTCTTGTTATACATAAAAGTTGTTTTTGTCCTTGAGAAAGTACTCCCCCATCTTCCCCAATTATAGTATCATATCCTTTAGGCAGTCTTTTTATAAAGCCATGTGAATTAGCACTTTTAGCTGCAGCTATAATTTCTTCATCTGTTGCATTTGGTTTTCCCATAGTTAAGTTATCTCTTATAGTTGCGTTTTTAAGCCATGTTTCTTGAAGCACCATTCCATAACTCAATCTTAAACTTTTTCTAGATACATCCCTAATATCAATTCCATCAACCTTTATACTACCACTATTAACATCATAAAATCGCATTAATAAATTTATTAAAGTAGTTTTGCCACATCCTGTTGGACCAACTATTGCAATTTTTTGACCACTTTTAACATTAAGATTAAAATCTGTAATTAGCTTTTTATCAGTTACATATGAGAAATATACATTCTCACAATTAACTCTTCCTTTAACATTTTTTAGTTCATTAGCTTTTTCTGCTTCTTCTGGTTCTTGATCTATTATTTCAAATATTCTTGCAGCACATGCTATTGCATTTTGAAGTTCTGTAACTACACCTGATATTTCATTGAAAGGTTTTGTATACTGATTTGCATAGCTTAAAAAGCATGAAAGAGATCCTACTGTTAATCTTCCTGAAAGCACTACAATTGCTCCAACCACTGCTACAATGGCATAGATAAGCCCATTTACAAATCTTGTTGCAGGATTTGTTATAGATGAAAAAAAGGTTGCCCTAAGAGAATAATTTTGAAGTTTTTTATTCATATTATCAAATTTCTTAATAGCCTCTTCTTCATGACCATAAGCCTTTACTACTTTTTCATTACCAATAATTTCATTTATAAAGGATGTTTGTTCGCCTCTTGTTTCTGATTGAAGTTTAAACATTGAATAAGTTTTACTTGAAATAAATTTAGCTACAAAAAGAGAAATTGGTGTAAGTATAACTACTCCTATAGTAATTTCTATATTTATTGAAAGCATAAATAAAAGTGTACCTAGTATTGTAACTATGCCTGTAAAAAATTGTGTGAATCCCATTAAAAGTCCATCAGCAAATTGATCTACATCTGCTACAACTCTACTAACTATATCACCAGAGGAATGAGCATCAATATACTTAAGTGGAAGCCTTTCAATATTTGTGAAAGCATCTTTTCTTATATCAGCTACTACATTATATGTTACCTTATTATTTATAATATTCATAATCCATTGACCTATTGAAGTTATTAAAACTACAACAATTACCTCTATTAAAATTTTAAGAATAAATTCAAATTGAACATTTCCATATATAATTCCATCTATAGCTTTACCTATTAAAATAGGTACATATAATGTTAATGCAACAGTTAAGGCTGCAAGAATAATTGAAGTTATTATAAAAGCCATATATTTTTTTATGTATTTAAGTATTTTTATTATGGTGTCTTTTTGATTTTTAATTTTAGACATTATTCTTACGCCTCCTTCTTTGTTTGTGAATAATAAATTTCTTTATAAACCTCTGAATTTTTAAGAAGTTCACTATGAGTTCCTATTGCTTCTATCTTGCCATAATCTAAAACAACTATTTTATCAGCATATTGAATTGATGATGCTCTTTGTGAAACAATAAAAACTGTAACATTATATTTTAAATTTTTTATTGCCTTTCTAAGACGTGCATCTGTTGCAAAATCAAGGGCTGAAGCACTATCATCAAGTATTAATATTTCAGATTTCTTAATAAGTGCTCTTGCTATAGTCATTCTTTGTCTTTGACCACCAGAAAGATTTTTACCTCCTTCTGATATTTTATAATTTAAGCCGCCTTTTTTGTTAATAATATCTTCTGCTTGAGCTACTTTAATTGCTTCATTCATATCATTTAAGGTAGCATCTTTTTTACCCCATTTAAGATTTTCTTCTATTGTCCCCTTAAATAAGACCGCCTTTTGCATTACAATTGAAACTTTTTTTTGAAGTTCTTTTAATGGATAATCCTTAACATTTACTCCATTTATAAGAACTTCTCCTGAAGTTACATCATAAAATCTTGGTATTAAATTTACAAGAGAACTTTTACCAGACCCAGTACCACCTATTATTCCTATAGTTTCTCCTGGTTTTACTGAAAAATTAATATCTGTAAGTGATTCTTCTTTAGAATCACCATAAGCTAATGAAACATGTTTAAATTCTACTGAATTTTCTAAAGAATTATTATATACATTATTTAATTTATCAACATAATTCATAGATGACTTTATAAAAAATACATCTGCAATACGATTGCCACAAGCAATAGACTTATTTACTGTAACAATTAAATTAGCAAGTTTAATAAGTTCTACTAGTATTTGTGACATGTAATTGTATAAAGCAATTACTTGACCTTGAGTTAAAAATCCATTATTTACTTGAATTGCTCCAACCCATATAAGTCTTGCTATTGCAATATTTATAACAACATATGTAAGTGGGTTCATTAAAGCTGAAATACTTCCTGATTTTTTTTGTTTATGTGCTAAATCATTAATTTTATTGTTATAATTTTTTATTTCTCTATCTTCTATACAAAAAGCTCTAATAACACGTACTCCTGTTAAATTTTCTCTTGTACTTTGAAGTACACTATCAAGGCTCTTTTGAACATCCTTAAGCATAGGAATATTAAGACTCATTATTCCAAAAATAATTATTGAAAGAATAATTATTGCCATAACGAATATAAGAGCAGAATTAAAATCAATAGTAAATGCCATAATCATAGCACCAAATACAATAAATGGAGAACGTAAGAAAAGACGAAGCACCATATTTACTCCTGTCTGAGTTTGATTTACATCACTAGTCATTCTTGTAATCATAGTAGATGTACCAAGTGTATCTATTTCGGAAAATGAAAGACCAAGTAAATGTTTAAAAAGATAATGACGGAGGTTAGTTGCAAAACCTACAGCTGCTTTTGCAGAAAAATATTGTGCTGTTATTGATGAAACAAGGCCTATTATGCCAAGTAAAATAAGCAGCAAACACATTTTTATAATGTATGTCTTATTATCATTTGCAATACCAACATCTATGATAGATGCTACTACAAGAGGCACTATAAGTTCAAAGGAAGCTTCAAGCATCTTAAAAAGTGGTGCTAAAACACATTCTTTTTTATAATCCCTTAAATAAATAAGTAATTTTTTCACGAAATCCAATCTCCTTTAATTTATTTATATAAAATACTTGAATATTTTATGTAATTTCTAATATATTATACTACCTAATGAAAATTTTTCATAATAAAAATAGCAACTACAAAGGTAATTGCTATCTAGCTTTTCTGTTAATAAATAATGTTTTATATTTTGAATATACTATTGTTTGGTCATTATATAATCCATAATAACCAGAAAGAAGATAACTTATAGATGCAGCTATTAAAAAGTATGGAACAGCCTCAAAACCAAATAATTCAAAGCTAATAAGAATTGAAGTAATAGGACAATTAGTTACTCCACAAAAAACAGAAATCATTCCAACTGCAGCACAAAGAGATGGAGATAATCCTATCAGATTACCAAATACACATCCAAATGTTGCACCAATAAAAAATGATGGAACTATTTCTCCTCCCTTAAAGCCTGCTTCAATAGTGATAGCTGTTAATATCATTTTTGCTATAAAAGCATAAGGTACAGCTTCTCCCTTCATTGCTTTTTCTATAACTTCTACTCCAGCACCATTGTAATCTGTAGTTTGAAGTATTAATGTAGCAAGAACTATTATAACACCTGCAAAAAATATTCTATAATAAGGATTTTTTATATATTTTCTATATAAATCTCCAAACTTGTGAAGAATAATACAAAATATCACGCTAAGCCCTGCACATAGTATTGATAACAGAAGAATTTCACTACCAGAAAGTATAGATAATTCTGGTATATTGTTTATAGTAAAAGTATCAGAACTTATTCCCATATTACTTGCAAATTTTGAAGCAATAAGTACAGAAAATACACATGGTACAAGAGCTGCATAATACATAACCCCTACACTTACTACTTCCATAGCAAATATTGCTGCTGCCATAGGAGTTCCAAATACAGCTGCAAAAGCTGCACTCATACCACACATTACAATTACTCTTTTATCTCTATCATCAAGTTTTAATATTTTTCCAAGAAAGTTCCCAATGCTGCCTCCAAGTTGCAAAGCAGCGCCTTCTCTGCCTGCAGAACCTCCAAAAAGATGAGTAATTACTGTAGATATAAATATTAAAGGTGCCATTTTAGTTGGAACTTCTGCCTGTGCATGTATTGTAGATAATACAAGGTTTGTTCCCTTATCATTTTTATAATCAAATATCCTATATAAAAATACAATAAAAAGTCCTGCAACTGGCAAAAGAAAAATTATATTAGGATTTTCCATTCTAAAGGCAGTTACTTTGTTCATTGAATGTGCAAAAAGTGTACTAAAGCCTCCAACAACAACTCCTACTATACATGCAAAGAAAATCCACCTAATACATAAAAGCAAATGTTCGCTTACATGCTTTGTATAATATACAACCATCTTAGGTTTGCTTTTTATTTTTTTATTTATCTTTTTCATTTTATCTTTATCTATTGTATCTCTATTAATTCTAGATTTATTGTCTTGAATTTCATCATCCATATTAATTTTCACTACTCTTTCAATTATATTGTTAATTATAACATTACTAATAGCATATAACTTAAACTTTTATTCTGTCAAATACTTCTATAGCAATGAATAATTATCCTCCGGCTTAGCCGGAGGTTTTGAATTTTCGGGCGTAGCCCTTTTCCACTAGCCACGCCTAAAGGCGTATGTACGATCTGGCACATGCGACTTTTTACTTGCTACCCTTAAAAGGGTCTATATCATCAATTGTTAATTGTTCTGCCATCTTATCTTCCTGCAATTGATTTGCTATATATTCTTTTATTTTTTAGTATTTTTTCCAACAGTGTCAACATAATATCCCCTACACCAAAATTCTCTATTTCTATATTTATATCTCATATTTCCCCATTTTTCATATATCATCAAGCTACTTTTTCCTTTTAAAAATCCCATAAATCCTGATACGCTCATCTTTGGTGGAATTTCTATTAGCATATGTATATGATCAATACAAACTTCTGCTTCTAATATATTTACACCTTTCCATCTACATAATTCTCTTAATATTGCTCCTATATCTAATCTCTTCTCTTCATAAAATACTTTTCTTCTATACTTTGGTGCAAATACTACATGATATTTGCAGTTCCATTTAGTATGTGATAAACTGTGTACGTCATTCATTTTGAATGTCCTCCTTCTGATTTTTTTATGCAGTTGCCAGACCGCATTTATATTATATCAGAAGGAGTTTTTCTATTATGTACCATAGCTATAAGCTTTACTGAACCCCACGTCTAACGCGGGGTTTTCTAAATACAAAAAAGGCGCCGCACTATTTTTTTAGTGCGACAGCCCCTTGTATGTTACATCATTTTTAAAAAAGGCTCTGCTAAGCCATAAACATTATACTTTTTATAGTTTTCTTCGTCTTCAGAATTTTTATATATAACTTCCTCATTATCATCTTTTTTAATTTTAAATAAACACCTTAACATCCCCTCAATTAATTGATTAATCATTCTAAGCAGATAATCTTGTTTAATCATATAAATCACTCCTTTATATTAAAAATAAATTTTAATATAAAATCAATTATCCATTCTAACCTTTAAGGAAATTAGACAATGTTCTCCATTTATATAAAACAAGTGATAAAAATATGTTATAAACCGTTTATATATAAAATTAAAAATAATTGAAAACTATATTGAACTATTTTTAAATACTTATCTTCTTTTATTTCATCTGCATTATTTTTTATATTTAATTTGTTAAATCCTAAACACCTAACTATATCGCTTTCATATGTTGTTTCAATAGCGTCAGCAAATATATCATATATAAAACTAGATGAACCCGAAGAAGCAAAAATGCTAGCAAAAATAATAGCAATTAATAATACTTTTTTAGATATTACTTTTTTATTAATCATTTTTCTTCATCCTAACTTTCCCTGTTAAAACTTTTACCTTAAGCTTGTACACAGTAGTTCTTAGCATTACATATTTAATGTATCATGTCTCCTTTTAATCATATATATATTATACTTTATTTTAATATATATATGTGATTATTTTTACATATATTTGATATAATAGTAATGTAAATTAAAAAATAGGAGAATAAATAATGCCCACAACATATGCACATTATAGATTTGGTAAAGATGTATTAAATATTTTACCAAGTGAGATTCAAAAAATAATTAATGAGAATATTGAGTTATATAATATTGGTTTGCATGGACCTGATATTTTATTTTATTCTAAACCACTTAATAAAAATAAAATTAATAACTTAGGAACTCTTTTACATGAAAATAAAGCAAAAAATTTTTTTGAAAATTCAATTAATATTATAAATTCAATTAATGATGAAAAAATAAAAAATGCATCAATATCATATATTTATGGTTTTATATGTCACTTTACACTAGATTGTTCTTCACATAATTATATAAATAAAGAAACATCACAAAAAAATATAAGTCATTCAGAAATTGAAGCAGAATTTGATAGACTTTTACTTGTTATGGATAACTTAAATCCTATAAAAACAAAATTAACAAAACACATTAATCCAAATAAACATAATGCCAATGTAATACATCAATTTTTTAACAATATTTCATGTGATGAAATTCAATCTACATTAAAATCAATGAAATTTTTCTTAAACGCCTTAGTTGCACCATCAAAAATAAAACGTAATATTATATATTCATTACTAACTATTGCAGGCAAATATGATGATATGCATGGACTTATAATAAATTATAAACCTAACCCAGATTGCCTTGTTAGTAATAATATGCTACTAGAAATTTATAAAAAAAGAATTAAAAAGGCTAAAGATTTAATAATATCCTACAAAAAATCATTAAATGAAATTATAGTACTAGATGAAGAATTCGACAGAAATTTTGAAGCATAGCTTACCATAATCTATGCTTCTATCTTTATAATCAAATATTTTGTTCAATGTACTCTGCTGCTTTTGTAACTCCTCCAGAATTATGCAATGTTTCACTTATTTTTTCAACACTTTTACTAACATAATCATCTTCTAATAGTTTAGATACACTTTTTTTCAATATATCACATGAAATATTATCTTTTAATAATTTATACCCAAGCTTAAGCTCTTCTACTCTATTAGCCACTGCAAATTGATCTACATCCATTGGAATTACTAAACATTTATTGTGATAATATAATCCCTCATTTACACTATTCATTCCACCATGAGTTATAAATATTTGTGATCTTTCAAGTACCTCAAGCTGTGGTACAAAGTTATAAACATAGAAATTAGCAGGGATTTCTCCTAATTCTTTAATATCTATTTTCTTGCCAATTGACATTATTACTGAAAAATCACTATCCCTAAAGGCTTCTATACACTTTTTGTAAAAAGTCATATTTTCATTTTGAAGTGTACCTAATGAAATATATATAATTAAATTTTTCATATCATCATAAGGTATCTTTATATCACTTTTTCTTTTTATAATAGCTGGTCCAACAAAACAATATCTATCATTATCAAATTCTTCATTATTTATCTGAAATTCTTTTGATGTATAAACTATATTATAATCTACTAGAGAATTTGATATTTCAGTAAGTATATTATGTGTACAAATTTTAATTTTTCCACATACTACTTTAGTCAACATTTTTAATAAAAATTTATTTTTTAACAAATTAATTTCTTTATTTTCACTAACTAATATAGAATTAATATTATTATCATTTAATGCAAATGTACTAAATTGTCTTACAGCTTTAATACCCAATTTTTTGGCAGCTGCAAGTGCTGTAAAGGTGAAAAATTCATACACTATTACATCATACTCTTTCCCTACAGAAATAATAGTATTATAAGCATATCTCCATACTTTACATGCATTTAATACATTAGTAGGATGTCCATTTTTAAATTTCAATTCATAATCATTATGATTTATATAGGGAATAAATTTTGCTCCTGTTTCTTCTATTTTATCTTTCCATTCATTATTTAATATATATGAAACTTCATGGCCCCTGCTTACTAATTCTCTTGCCAATACTAATGTAGGATTAGTATGTCCACTAAATGGTATGTTAACCATTAATATTTTCATTTAAATTTCCTTTACTTTCTTAAGAGCTTCATCATAAGATGTAACTTTTATTACTTTAAAATATTTTATAAACTCCTTAGTCCAAAGATCCATTTCTTCTTCTATTTCATTTACTTCATTTAGTATAAACACCACACACTTGCAATCTGTTTTAGCCATTGCAGGAAGAAGTTTTTCAAAGCCCCATTTAACATCTGCTTTATCATCTTCAAACCCATTTCTTGCATCTACTATATAATTACTATTCTTATAATTATTAAGTAGTTCATATGCAAACCATGTGGGCTGCCTATAATTATCAAAACAAGCAAACTTTTTCCACTTTAAAAATACAATATTATCTTCTTTTATATATTTTACACTACAATAATCTGAATTAAATTCATCCTTCATTAAAATACACATCCTTAAAAAAATTATATAAATTATACCACAAATTCAATTATTTTTCATATAATAATTAATTTATTCACATAAAATTAAGACAAAAAAAGACATACATTAATAAACAATATATCTATTAATGTATATCTATCATTCTTATTTAATTATTACATATCTTAATTAAATTTTCTATATCATTATGCTGAATAAAAGGAATAACTTGAGCTATTTTTTCATTACTTAAGTTCCACCATTTTAACTTTATAAGTTTTTCTATTGTTTCATTATCAAATCTTTTTCTAATTTCTCTTGCTGGAACACCACCTACTATGCTATAAGGCTCTACATCCTTTGTAACTACTGCCTTTGCACCTATTATTGCTCCATCACCTATCTTAACTCCTGATAAGATAACAGCATTATATCCTATCCATACATCATTTCCTATTATAATATCACCTTTATTATCCCATGCTTCACTTACTTGTAAGTCACATCCCCACTCTTCTGTAAATAATGGGAAAGTATAAGTAGATAATGAGTTCAATGAGTGATTTGCACTGTTCATTATAAATTTTGCACCACATGCAATAGAACAAAACTTTCCTATAATAAGCTTATCTTTATTAATTGGGTAATGGTACAATACATTATTTTTTTCAAAATCCACAGGATCATTTACATAATCATTATAGATAGTAAAATCACCCACCTGTATGCTATGATTTTTTATAACATTTTTTAAATACACTATCTCTTTATCATTTGTTCTTGGATAAATTTTATTACCATCTGGAATAACCATATTTTAAATCTCCTTTACTATAAAATTTTAGATTATTCCAGTAAATACAATGCACATTTTCATAATAAGCACCCCCACTATACTTAAATTTTAATAGTGTAAATAAATATATTCAAGTGCTAGTCAATTATAATTTAGTATAATTATAACATTTAATAATTTTAATTAATACTTTTTAAAGATATTATTTCACCTAAAAGCATACACAATGACATTCCAATTGATAAATAACCTATAGCACTACCAATTGCTATTCCAAAGCCCATACCTAATACCATATATGAAGTATTGTTTTTTGATTTGTTAGCGCAAGCTATTGCTATACTTAATCCTATTAGAATAAATGGTAATGCTGCTAAGATAAACTCTATAATACTATCCATAAGAATTCCCCCTTAAAGTATTATTAATATAATTTACTATAATATATTTTTAAAATTAATTTTACAAGAATACTAAATATAAATGTAGCTAATAATGTAAAAAATACCGTTATACTAAAATATCCTGAAGTAACTGTAGCTAATCCTAATCCGATTATAATAAAATTAACTGCCTTGCCACCAATTTTTTGTTCAATAAATTTTGTACGTTCATCATGTTCTGTTATATAAAGTTTTTTAAGTTCAGTTTCATCTTTTAAAGCTCTAATATATTGTCCTAAGTAATAAGCCATAACTATTTGTATTCCTACACAAATTCCCATATTAAATCCTGAAATATAATTACCTGCACTACTGTCAGAATCTACTACCATGTGAAATATTCCAAATAACAGTAAGATAAGTACTATAAAGTTATAAACACTGGCAAATGCTATTCGCCTTTTTAATACTTTTTTAAAATCTTCCATTTAAATCCCCTCCACATCTGAAAAATCAAATACATCTTCTATTGATAAATTAAAATATTTTGCAATTTTATAAGCTAAAACAAGAGATGCAGTATATTTTTCACATTCTAGTGAAGTAATTGTCTGTCTTGTTACTCCTACTGCCATTGCCAGTTCTTCTTGAGATATTTTATTTTTTTTTCTTAATTCTGCTATTCTTGTTTTCAAAAATAACACCTCCAAAATGCAATGTTCACTTTGCATTTTCAGTATAGTATACTTTGCAAAAAATGTCAAGTTTGCTTTGCATAAAAGCAAAAAAATAAGACCCCTTTTAGAGTCTTATTTATTCTTTAATTAAGCATTGTAAATTTCTTCTGCAAGCTTTTCTATATCATTAATTGTATCATCATTAACAGCAGCATGAACAGTTACTACTTTATCTACAAATTTAATATCTTTACTTTTTTCAAATCTAGATTTCATAGCTTTTGCAGCTGTTGGAGCCCATGAACCATTTTCTATTAAACCTATTGTACGGTTTTGATAATTTCTTTCTGTAAGGTGATCTATAAAGTCTCTCATAAATGGGAACACATCACCGTTATATGTTGGTGTAGCAAGTACAAGCTTACCATATCTAAATGCATCTGCCACTGCCTTTGACATATCGCATCTTGCAAGATCATTAACAACTACATTTGCACCTAACTTTTTCAAGTTTTGTTCAAGTAATTCTACTGCTTTTTTTGTATTTCCATATACAGATGTATATGCTAAAACAACACCTTCTGTCTCTACGCCATATGATGACCATGTATTATAAAGATCTAAGTAATATCCAAGATTTTCAGTAAGAATAGGTCCATGAAGTGGACAAATAATTTTAATATCAAGTGTTGCAGCTTTTTTTAGTAAATTTTGAACTGGAACACCATATTTACCTACTATGCCGATAAAATATCTTCTTGCTTCATCAACCCATTGTTCTTTTGCATCAAAACTTCCAAATTTACCAAATCCATCTGCCGAAAATAATACTTTATCAAAACTATCATATGTTACCATTACTTCTGGCCAATGAACCATTGGTGCAAACACAAATGTGAATGTATGTTTACCAGTATTTAATGATTCACCATCCTTAACAACTACTCTTCTGTCTTCAAATTCAGTTCCAAAGAATTGCTTCATCATAACAAAAGTTTTTGCATTAGCTACTATTAAAGCATCTGGATATTTTTTCGCAAAGTTAAATATATTTGCTGAATGATCTGGTTCCATATGTTGAACAACTAAATAATCTGGTTTTCTGTTATTAAGAGCCTTATCTAAATTTTCAAGCCATTTATCATTAAAGTTTGCATCAACAGTATCAAATACTGTTACCTTTTCATCCATTACAACGTAAGAATTATAGCACATACCATTTGGTACCTTGTATTGCCCTTCAAATAAATCTACTTCAAAATCATTTACTCCAACATAAATAATATCATTAGTTATATTTTTCATTTTTTCCTCCTTACAACCAAAAACAAATCTTAATTACTATTTTTATAATATCATACTTTTTTTAATAAATAAAGATTATCCAGAAATAAATTTTATTAATTAAAACGCAATATTTATTATACCAATAATTGCTCCAATTAGTATTGACATAACAACCTTTAGTATATTCATTTTTCATCTCCATAATTGTTACTTATATAAATTTATTATAGCTTCTACACATTTATTATATCCAAGTTTACTTGCATTAAGACATATATCATAATCTTCCATATTTCCCAATTTAGTATTTGTAAAGAATTGTTGATACTGCTTTCTTGTTTTATCTTTTTTATTAACAAAAACATGTGCAAGATGTTCTGATAACCCCTCTTTTTCCATTGCATATTTTACACGTGTATCAATATCTGCATAAATGTAAACATTAAGGAAATCAACATTTTCATTTTCAAGAATCTTATCTGCACATCTTCCTATAAATACACAAGGTTCTTTAATTGCAGCTTCTCTTACAGCATTTGAAATAGCTCCAAACAATTTATATGGATATTGAGCTACTTCTGGATTCATATAAAAAGATGTTGCTAATGTGTACATTTTATTTTGAATTAACTTTTCATCAAAATCTTTCATAATTCCATAATTTAACCCTGCTTTTTCTGCTGCTTCTTCATATATTCTACTATCATAAAATGACATATTAAGTTTTTCTGCTAAAATCTTTCCTATTTCTCTACCACCACTTCCATATTGTCTATTTATTACTATACTCTTCATAAAAATCACTCCCTTATACTTATAAAAATGTTAAATTTGATTTATTTAATATATTATAAATCTTTTTGCAAAAAAAAAACACTATATTACTTTAATAGTCAGACCTGAAAGGTAAATTTTTTTATCTGACCATTTTTTTCTGTAAATTTAACTTTTTTATTTTAATTCACATTTTTGCTATGTTTTTATGAAATTATCCACAATTATATGGTTTAGATTACCAATTTTTATTTTTGTGGATTATTTAGTTAAATTTACTCTTGCCAGACATCACTTCCTTTGGTATAGTTAAGTTAGTTGTATGCCACGGTATGCATATCAATTGTTGATATATCTTTTGCTGTTAGTTGCCTGCTAATGCTAGCTAACAAGTCAGAAGATATATTTTTTTGTTTCTTTTTTATCTCGTTTTTATTTAAGAAAAAGTATTCATAAAGCTGCTTTATAAAATCCGCTATCTGTTCCATTAAATAGTGGCATTTTTGAGCATTAGCATTATATTCTTGTGCTATACTTGATGCTGAGCCTTCTTTGTAACGAATTATATAGTCCCAGTTATATTCTTTGCATCTATTAATTACTTTTTCAGACACATAAAGTCCATCTGCAAGTATACAAATAGGAAGTCTAGGATATGCCTTTTTTAACTTTTGTGAAAGGCGTAAAAATGCTTTGCTTTCGCAATCTTGTTTTATTTCCTCATCACTAAGTTTTTTTGTTGAATACTCAGCATCATTTTCAATAGGTTCAGTTGCTATGCTTGCTATAAGACTATTTCCAAAATATATTTTCGCTTCTAAAACGCTTCTATGATTCTTGTATATTCCTCAGCTGTTCCACGATTATAGCACCTTTCAAGATAATTATCATTTTTCTTTTGAAGACCTTCATCGAGCTCTGTTCCATCAACTATAACAAGCCATTTTTTAAATACTTTTGCATCATTAAATGTCTTTCTTCGAATCATTCGGTACACTATATCATGCTGAATATTTTCAAGTTCTTTAGGATTTAATCGTTCTAAATATTCATTTAGCGTTACATAATGAGGCAGATACTCCTTTTCTTTATCTCCAAGAATATTATAAATATTTGAAACTACTTCATCTTTATTAAAATAACTAGTCATACTTTGCATAGATGAAACTGAACATATTGATTTAAAATATAATGTTCCTAACATAACACGATTTGAATAATCAATATAGCTTGAATTACGTGGATCGGCTACCTCATTAAATCTATTAAAATTTACTTTTTCTAAAGCGAACCAAAGCAAAAGTAAATTTCCGTATGATTACCTTAATTTAACCTCAAATTTGACCATAATGCACTCATACACATATTCAAAAGCTTTGTAAATAAATCGAACATACCTACCCCTCTTTATAATCATTAATCATTTTTTGTATTTCATCAGCTTCTTTTTTACTTAATTTTTTTTGCGAAATAAATGCTGCAATAAAAGCAGGTAATGAACCATCAAAAGTTTCTTCAATAAAAAAGAGCAGTGCAATAATTTATGAATACACTGCTCTCAAAAGACTAATTAATAATTCTCTTTTCTTACTTCAAAATAAGCCTGTGGATGATTACATACCGGACAAACCTCTGGTGCCTCAAGTCCTACAACTACATGCCCACAGTTTCGGCATTCCCACATAGTTACTCCACTCTTTTTAAATACCTCCATTGCTTCTACATTCTTAAGCAATGCACGGTATCTCTCTTCATGAAGTTTTTCAATTGCTCCAACACCTCTAAACTGTGCTGCTAACTCAGTGAATCCTTCTTCCTCTGCATCCTTAGCCATTCTCTCGTACATGTCTGTCCACTCAGCATTCTCACCCTCAGCTGCATGTAAAAGATTTTCTGCTGTATCCCCCAGCTCTCCTAGCGCCTTAAACCAAAGCTTGGCATGCTCTTTCTCATTCTCAGCTGTCTGTAAGAATAATGCTGCAATCTGCTCATATCCGGACTTCTTTGCTACAGAAGCAAAGTATGTATATTTATTTCTGGCCTGTGACTCTCCTGCAAATGCTTCCCAGAGATTCTTCTCTGTCTTTGTTCCTGCATATTGGCTCTTTGATGATACTGCATCCTCTTTCTTAAATGCCGATGCCGGCTGCTTACATACTGGACACTGCTCCGGTGGCTGCTCTCCTTCATGTACATATCCACATACACTACATACCCATTTAACCATTTCTTTATCTCCTTTTCTATTTAATATTTCGCTCTTGTCTTCATATGAAGTGTGTAACATTTTTTCAGCCAGCTCACTTAATGGCTCCCCATAGAATTCTTCATATACTCTTTTAATATCAGGATTCTCATGACTCTTTCTGATAATCATTGCCTCATCCTTCGTGTACAGGCTTTGAATCCTTGCTTTTCTGACTTCATCCTTGTCCTTCATAACATTCTTTGGCTGTCCACCGCCTCCGATACAGCCTCCCGGACACGTCATAACTTCAACAAAATGATACTGTTTATTTCCGTTCTTTATTTCTTCAATTACTTTTCCCGCATTAGCAGTTCCATAAATGACAGCTATACTTACATCCAGCTCTCCAATTTTTACAGTTGCCTCTTTAACACCATCATAACCTCTTACAGGTGTAAAATTCAAAAGCTGTTCTGGAGATTTCTCTTTTGTAATATATTCGTATGCTGTTCTCAGCGCTGCTTCCATAACACCACCGGTATTGCCGAAAATAACAGCAGCTCCAGAAGCTTCGCCCATGAAATCATCATAATCACTATCTAAAAGACTGGCAAAATCAATATTTTCTTCCTTGGCCCATTTTGCCAGTTCTCTTGTAGTGATAACATAATCCATGTCACGCATGTCATCAATTCCAAGATATTTCGCTGCAGCGTTCATTTCATTTCTGCGAATTTCAAACTTCTTTGCCGTACATGGTGTAAGTGCAACATTAACAATATTCTCTGGATTAATTCCCTTCTTCTTAGCAAAAAATGTCTTAATTGTTGGTCCCTGCATTCCAATTGGACTTTTTGCTGTTGAGAGATTAGGAATCATCTCAGGATAGTATGTCTCTACATACTTTATCCAGGCTGGACAACAGCTGGTAAACTGTGGCAAAGGTGCGGTGTTCTTAGTAACTCTCTCTATTAACTCGCTTGCCTCCTCCATAATTGTCAAATCGGCTGCAAAGTTTGTATCAAGAACAAAATTAACTCCAAGCTTTCTGAGTAAAGCCACCATCTTACCCTGTACAAAGCTGCCATCTGGCATACCGAACTCTTCGCCAAGTGCTGCTCTTACTGAAGGGGATGTGCTGACTATTACAACCTTATCCGGGTCTTTGATTGCCTCTTTTACATAATTATATTCATATTTTTCCGTTATACTGTCTACCGGGCACACATTGGCACACTGCCCACAATTGATGCATACTGCCTCCCCACAGGTCTGCTCTAATGTGTATGTTCCGTGCACACCAATCTGGCTGGTACATATATCCTTACACATACCACATTTTATGCACTTTTCTTCCATACGAATAATGCTGGGATTATCTTCCTCGATTGGGACACGAATGTTTAATGGTAAATGACTCAAGCTACGCTCCTCCTTTTGCTTATATATGTATAAACCTTAACCTAGATTTATTTCAACATTATACCATATATAGTACAAAATTTCTACGAGAAATTCAGAATGCTTTTTTTAATAAATACAACTTATCTATTGACCACACTTGTTATCTCATCCCAGTTATCGAGTACATCTATACCCACAATCGGGTCATACATCTTCCCCAGATTCTTCTCTATTTCCTCATAACAGTAATCAAAATTATGTGCTTTACGATAACCTGACCTACGGACAGTTATTATCCAATTAATTGAAAATATCTATTTAAATAAAAAATTATGTTGAATACTCAGCATCATTTTCAATAGGTTCAGTTGCTATGCTTGCTATAAGACTGTTTCCAAAATATATTTTCGCTTCTAAAACGCTTCGGTGATATCTTGTATATTCCTCAGCTGTTCCACGATTATAGCACCTTTCAAGATAATTATCATTTTTCTTTTGAAGACCTTCATCGAGCAATGTTCCTAACATAACACGATTTGAATAATCAATATAGCTTGAATTACGTGGATCAGCTACCTCATTAAATTTATTAAATAGTCTTGGATAAAACTTTTTTTGAATACTAAGACATTCTTTTATTGGATTTTTTTCTAACTTATTTTTAATTCTTTGTTCTTTCCTTCCCATAAGCCCTCCTGTGAGACAAAGTTTTTCTTTTATTTTACTTCATCACACGGGAAATGCGTAGATTTCTATACAATTTAATGAGAATTTTTTTACCTTTCAGTTCTGAGTATTTGTTGCAAGTTTGTAATGTTTTCTTTCATTTCATCTCACCTTTTTCAAAAAATATATTGACTTTTATTGCTTTTTGTGTTATAATATAAAAATAGAGCCATAATTTAATATTATAGCTCTATTTTTATAAATTTTCAAATTTAATTTTTATGTAAATCAGAATCCCCCACATTTATATACTTCAAAAGTAATATTCCCTTTATTATTAATAACAAAAACGCTACAGTTATAGCATAGGCTTCCCTTGTCAATGCCAAAAATAAAACTGTTAAAATACTACTCACCATTGAAATGCTAGTGATAACTTTATGTCCTTTTTCAATCTTAAATTGTGTTAACATAATCTTTACAATTCCAATAACAATAAGGACACTAAATAAGATCCAATAAGTCAATAAATTAAAGGATGTTGTTTGTGCATATGCAAACAAATTTACTGAAAAAATATATCCATCAGTTTGTTTTGGATAAAGGGGCAAAACTACAAGTATAAAGGAAAATAAATCTACAATTCCAAATAATAAATCACATATACCTCTGATACTAGATTTATTTTCTTTTTCAGCAATAGAAAGTAATTTATCCCCTGATAACAAATCATCAATTGTTACTGAAAAATAATTTGATATTTCCTTTAATGAGTCAATACTTGGGTATCCCCTTCCTGACTCCCATTTTGAAATGGCAGTTCTAGATACATATAAAGCTTCTGCTAATTCTTCCTGGGTAAGTCCTCTACTTTTTCTTAATTGCTGAAGTTTTTCATTAAATTCCATATAATAATAACCTCCAAATTACTTCTTTTCTTTGTAACATAACCAAACAGCCCCTTTATAAATATTAAATAAACCTGCACTTAACACAACTGAGCCTACAATATCAGTAAACCAATGAACTCCTGAAACCAGTCTTCCTATTACCATAAATAAAGAAAATGTAATTACAAAAATACTAATAATCTTTTTTACTGCAACATTTTTTAATCTGTAATTAACTTGATAAATAAGCGTTGGCATAACACTTAATACAAGAAGAGTTGTTGACGATGGATATGAAGCTTCCATAAATCCTTCAATAAGTATTGGTCTGTAATTAATGGGAATAGCCTCAAAAATAAGGTAACTAAATATCACTATAATGTAATATATTCCTAAAAATATAATATCATAATCCACTTTAAAAAGACTCTTTCTTTTAATTAATTGAACAAATCCAATTCCACCAAACACTATACAAACAAATAATGGTACAAGCCCCAACCAGTCAGTAATGATATAAATTGTCATACTTACACCTGTTAATTTATGAAACCAATAGTTAAATGTTGCAAAACCTACATTAGTTCCATTTTGTCCAATAGACTGCACATCTACTATCTGAATTAATAATGTCCAAATAGCAAATGCTATAACTAACACACTTCCTAAAATTAATAATCTTTTTCCATTCTTTTTCATTTTTTTATCTCCTTTCTCTTTTGCCTTAGCTAATTTGAAAGTAGCAAAAAAACTAAAAAAGATAAAGAATCTAAGGGTCACACCCGTGACACTAATGGTGTCATCCACAAATACTGCTATTTTAAAGGGAAATCAAATAAAAATTTATTTATAAATAATTACTCTTACCATTTAATTATTATTTTCTTAAATCACTTCCTCTACTTTTCTATTGCATTTTCCTGACAAAACCACTTAAGGTAATCATTAAGGAGATTTTTATCATTACCTATAGCTTCATACCCTCCTGTGCTTTGATCCATTTTATAATCCATAAGTCCATGTACTGTCATTGCAAAACTTACTGCACTTATATCTGCATTATGAAAATGTAGTATTTTATGAACCTCCATAGCGTAAAATAGCTGTTTAGTTACAAAAATCATTCTTTCAGTTTCTTCTGCCATTATTTTGGCAGCCATTGGTTGGATACTTCGTTCCGAATAAATGATTTTATAAAAATTAAACATTTGCTCCTGCTCAGTCATTCTAATATAACCATATACCATCTGCTTTAATATTTCAAAAGCAGTTTTTCCTGCAAATAAGGAATTATAATCTATAGCTTTTATATTAGCTTTTTCTTTCGACTTATTTCTAAGACATTGATACATAGCTTCTACAATATCCTCTTTTGAAGCAAAATGTTTGTAAAGAGAAGGCTTTTTTATTCCTATCCTTTCAGCAATCATACTCATTGAAACATTTGCCAAACCATTTTCTGCAGCAAGCTCCATTGTTGCCATAACAATTTCTTCTTTTCGATTGTTACCCATTTTATTCCTCCATATATTTTATTTACTATTATTTTTAGCTACCTAGTGTTAGCTATTTTATACCATACCACCAAAATAAATGCAAGGATAATTTTTTTATAATATGTTTACTTTTTGTTATTTAGGGAATACTTTATAAAAAATAATATTTAAGGTGAAATATGAAAGAATATAACAAACCAATTGGAAATTTTGGAGAAGATCTTTGCACAAGGTATTTAATAAAAAATAATTATTTTTTAAAAGATAGAAACTATAAAAAGAAAAATGGAGAAATAGATATTATAGCTACAAAAAATAATATATTAGTTTTTGTAGAAGTAAAAACTAGATTTTCTGAAAACTTCTGTTCTACTTTAGAATGTATAAATTACAAAAAGCAACTTACAATAAAAAAAATTGCATCATACTACATATATATAAATAATCTTTATAACTATTATATAAGGTATGATGCTTGCTTTATTATATTTAATAAATTTGATAATACTTACAAATTTAATTATATAGAAGATGCTTTTAGATAATATTACTTTTCAAGTATTTTAGTTAAAAAACTCTTTCTATGTATAGGGCATATTCCTTTTTCGTGTATTGCTTTTATATGCTCACTAGACCCATAGCCTACATTAGATTCAAAATGATAATCTTTGTATTTAATAGCATACTCTTTCATTAAATTATCTCTGTACACTTTGGCAATAATAGAAGCAGCTGCAATAGCTGCTGCTTTTGTATCGCCTTTTACTACAGCTTTATTAGGAAATGTAATATTTTTAATAGGATATCCATCTGATAATACTAAATCTGGTTTTACAGATAAATTATTAACACTATCTAAAAAAACTTTGTTGTTACAATACCCTATGCCATACTTATCTATTTCATCATTTGTACATAAAGATATTTTATAAGATATAGCTTTTTCTTTTATTTTTTCTGCCAATTCTTCTCTATGCTTTTCTGATATTTTTTTAGAATCATTTAAGCCTAAAATCATATTTTCATCTAAGGAATTATGATTAAGTATAACAGCAGCAGCTACAATAGGACCAGCTAAAGGACCTCTTCCTACCTCATCAACTCCTGCCACATACTTATATTCTCCAAATCCTTCTTCAAATTCGTAAAGTTTCTTTACTCTTTTTATTTCTTCTATGATCTTATTTTTAGATTTTAATAACCTATCTCCTAAAGAATTTACATTTTTCCTTTTATCACTTTTAAGTATTTCTACAATTTTTAAAAATTCTTCACTATTATATTCTTTATCTATGTTTATTAATGATACTCTTTCTTTAATTTTTGCAAAACTCATATCTTGTATGTTATTAAAATCCACCTTTAAAAGCCTCCATTATTTTAAAATATTTTTTTCTCTAGCAGCTTTAAGCCACATAGGAAATTCATTTAATAGTTTTTCATATAACTCTTCGTCTGATAAAGCATTTATGTTATCTATAGAAAAGAAATTAGCATTATCAACTGTTCTGCCATCAATTACATCAAGTTCTTGTAATATACCATAATTTCTTCCACCAATTCCAACAAACTGCCAAAATATAGGATAATCTGAAGCTTCACGCAAAAGTTTTTTAATTTTAGCACTTTCAGATACTCCTCCATCACTAATAAAAACTATATATGTTGGTATACTATTATCTTTATATGTTTTTATAATTTCTTTCATAACAACAGGTTCATTATTCCATCTTCCCTCAATCCACTTTCTCCAACCCTTTCCTTCATTGTTAAGATAATCATCAATATTATCTAATGTAATTTCTGATAGTCGCTTACACTTACTTGCAAAAGCCCAGCAATCTAAAACACCATCATCATCAAACATAAGCGCAACTGGAAGTAACTTATCTAAAGCTCTTTGAACATCACCATTTTTATATTGCCAATCCATAGACCCTGAATTGTCAAGAACAAGAACAACAGATGCTAAAACATTATCAATATGCTTTTTTTCTAAAACTACAGTAGCCTTTTTGGTCAAATCAATAAGCCTAGGTGCTTTTTCCAAAACAACTTTTTTTATCTTTTCTTTCTTTTCTAAAACTACCTTTTTTTCATTATCTTTAGTTGATAAAGGTAAATTATTACTCATATTATTATTATTATTTTCTTCTGCTACTTCCCCACCATAATTTTTTAATATATCAGAAAGACCTCCAAAGAAACCACTGGCAATTAAGTTAAGCCTCCACAAATTATCTTTTATATATATTTCACATAAAATAATTGATTTTTCACTAGAGTAATCTTTAGCTGTAACATTAAAAGTTCCAATTTTAGAATTATCATCATAAAAATCTACAAATCCATTATTTATATTACTCATTGTATTAATATTACTATCTATAGAAACACATAAAACTACTTTTTTAATGTCTTGTGGAATTTTTGAAAAATCAATATAAAAAGTATCCTTATTGCTTTCTTTTCTTATAGCATCATAAGGAGATAACAATTGATTATAAAAAACAAAATATCTATCATCACTTATATTATCATTTTCATCTACTCCAAAAAGACATACATCCATATCTTCCTTAAAATTTCCAGTAATATTACAATTAATTTTTAAAATATTCCCCTTTAATATATCCTTAAGTTTTACTCTCTGCCCTTTTATAAATTCCATAATTACCTCCTATATTCTTACAACTGTTGTATTTTCAACATTTATTACATTAACATCTGATACCTTGTCCATTTCACTTTGTATTTCTTTGTCTAATTCCTTCATTATTGCTTTATGTAGAAAATTAATACCTATTTTACATGATTTAAATATACCTGCTGACATTCTTGTATTTATCTCTAAAAGATAAATTTCATTATCTTTCATTTTAAATTGAACATTAAATAAATTATCTAATTTTAGTTCTTTTGTTATTTCTTCTACTTGCTTATTTAAAGTTTTATCTATTTTAACAGTCTGGACAAATCTGCTACTTTTAATTCTTGTTACAGCATCAATAAGCTTTCCTTTACAGGCTAAACAATCTACTGATAATTCATTACCTGGCAAAACTCCTGAAAGTAACATTTCAGGGAAATTATTTTCTGATTTTAATATGTACTTTAAATGCTCTAAAGATATTTTATAACCTGAAAAAGCCAATTCATCTAAGGGATTTGTATTTTCTTTTATAACCTTAAAACCTTCAGCCCCTATTCCCACTATGGGCTTAATACATACATCAAATCCATTATCTTTTATATATTTATATCCTTCTACAAATTCATTATAAGTACTTATAACCTTAAAAGGTGGCACTTTTATAATTGAAGAATTCTTGTATTTTTCATAAACTTTACCCTTATTATTTAAAAGGTCATATATTTTATTATTACCTATAAAAAGAACTTTTATATTATTTTTCAAAAAATCGTCTTTATAAAGTACAAGTTCCTCAACTCTATATCTAGGAACAAATATATCTATATTGTGTTCTATGCAAAAACTTATACAATACTTTGCATAATCAGAGGATTTTTCAAAAACTGGTTCTATTTCATAATAATCAGCTACTGCTTCTAATCTTTTATTTTCTACTGGATGTGAAATAAAAATTTTATAGTTTATATTATCTTTATTATTTACTATTTCTTCAATAACTTTAGATGTATCTGTAAAACATCTGTTAAAATATACATTTACATTTTCCATATTATCATCTCTTTTATAAATTTTACATATTTTATATTATATCATATATATTTTTTTTATTTATGTAAATTGAAAAAGTAAGTTCCGCTTTTTAATCAAAACGGAAGTTAGTCCTGCAAAGAGTTTGATATAATTAATTTGATATTTGTCCTAAACATGTTAGGAGGAATAATTATGTCAAATTTATGCAAAGGAAAACATCTTAGAATCGAGGATAGACTTATTATAGAATATGGACTCGATGAAAATTATGCATTAAAAGAAATTGCTGAAAGAGTTGGAAAAGATCCAACAACTGTTTCTAAAGAAATTAAGAGAAATAGGTTCTTGAAAACAAGCAAACGAAAGGAACACGATATTAAGCCGTGTATGCATCGAAGAAATTGTACTAAAATGAATCTATGTAACAACAACTGCAGTAAACAATGTAAAAAATGTACCTTTATAAATTGCTACAGAGTATGTAAAGATTATTCTATCCAGCAATGTTCTAAGCTTAGCCGCTATCCATACGTTTGTAACGGATGTAACAAAGTCACTACGTGTACGGCAGAAAAGAGTTATTATAAGGCCAAAGTTGCAGAATCAAAATATAAAGAAATCCTTGTATCATCAAGAGAAGGACTTAACATAACATCTAGAGATTTAAAGAAAATAGATGACATTATTTCCCCACTTATATTTAAAGGGCAATCAATATCTCATATTTTTACACATCATAAACATGAACTTAATTGTTCTGAAAGAACATTATATTATTATTTTGACAAAAATGTTTTTACAGCTAGAAATATTGATTTACCAAGGAAAGTAAAATATAAGCCAAGAAAAAAAACTTCATTTTTTACAATTAAAAATGCAACAGATAAAGTAAATAGAACCTTCAATGATTTTGTAAAATATATTGAAGAAAATCCCGGTGTACAAGTTGTTGAAATGGATACTGTTCACGGCACACGAAGTGGAAAGGTGCTTTTAACCTTCCAATTTAGAAGTTGTTCATTAATGCTTGCATTTATAATAGATAGCTGTAGTCAAGTAGCTGTAAAAGAAGCAGTAGATAAACTATATGCAATATTAGGTCATGAAACTTTTTCTCAATCTTTTCCTGTTATATTAACAGATAACGGATCAGAATTTACTAACCCGCTAGCTCTAGAATTGAATTCAAATGGAGTACAAAGAACTAAAATATTTTATTGTAATCCGATGGCTTCTTATCAGAAGCCACACGTAGAAAAGAATCATGAATATATAAGATATATATTACCTAAAGGAAGATCTTTCAATGATCTTACTCAAGAAGAAATAACATTAATGATGAATCATATTAACAGCACAGCAAGGGCTAGTTTAAATGGAAATACACCATTCAAACTAGCCCAAATGCTATTAGATAATTCATTGCTAGAAAAACTTTCACTTAAACATATTCCAGCAGATGAAGTGCATTTAAAACCTGCACTTTTAAAAAAATAAGATATCAAAATTCTAGGACAAATATCAGCGGAACTTAATCTTGCAAAAATTTAGCAAACGGAACTTAGTTTTTCAAAAGATTTCCGTAGGCTTATTAAGCATGCAAAAAATACCCCAGAAACTTAATATCTTATAAAAATTATAACTTATTTCAAATATTTTATCTATAAAAACAAACTAAAAAACTGACTTTACCCTTGCAAACACAATAGTCTAGCTAAAACGGAAGTTAGTTTTGCATTCAACGTTTTTTTTATTTAAATATTAAGAGCTGCTTTTAAAAAGCAGCTCTTATGGTCTTTCTAATGTAATATTTCCAATAGTTCCAGATCTAAATTCATCTAATAAAATTACTGAAATTCTATTATAATCAATTTCTCTTCCTTTCATAATAGCACCTCTTTTTAGTGCAATAGCATTCATTGTTTCTAATGGATCATCAAAAACCTTATCAATTTTATATCTTTGTATAAGTTTCTCTGGATAAAATTTTTGAAGCCTTTCTACAAGCCTATAAGCTAAATCTTCTATATCCATTATTTCATCTTTAATAGCACCTGTAAAAGCTAAATTTAAAGCTGTTTCATCATCCTTAAATTTAGGCCATAATACTCCTGGAGTATCTAATAAATCAACACCTATTGCTGTTTTTATCCATTGCTTATTTTTTGTAACTCCTGGTCTATTTCCTGTTTTTGCAATAGTATTTCTAGCCATTTTATTTATAAAAGTTGACTTACCACAATTAGGAATTCCCACAACCATTACTCTTGTTGTAATTTTTACAATTCCCTTTGCCCTTAATCTTTCATGCTTTTCTTTTAATAGTTCAAGTAAAGCTGGTGCAATATTTTTTACGCCAATTCCCTTAAGGCAATTAACCTCTAATGCTCTGACATTTTTAGAATTTAAATGTTTTATCCATTCTTTTGTAGCCTTTTGCTCTGATAAATCACATTTATTAAGAAGAATTATTCTTGGTTTATCCCCTACTATCCTATCTATATCAGGATTTGCTGAAGATCTAGGTATTCTTGCATCTCTTATTTCAATAACAGCATCAACAAGCCTTAAATTTTCTCTTATTTCTCTTTGTGTTTTTTTCATATGACCAGGGAACCAATTTATTGCCATAAAAATATCCTCCTTACAATATTACTTAATAAATTTATATAATAGAAAAGGGACTTAAAAAATAAGTCCCATTCCTTCTAATTCAAAAAATTATATTATCTTAATAATTCTTTAACCTTAGTAGCCTTACCAACTCTGTCTCTTAAGTAGTATAGTTTAGCTCTTCTTACTTTACCTCTTCTAGTAACTTCAATTTTTTCTATTATTGGAGCATTTAATGGGAATGTTCTTTCAACTCCTGTACCATAAGCAAGTCTTCTTACAGTAAAAGTTTCTCTTAAACCACCATTTTGCTTCTTAATAACAGTTCCTTCAAATGCTTGAATTCTTTCTTTGTTACCTTCTTTGATTTTAACGTGAACTCTTACGTTATCACCAACATTAAAGCTTGGTAAATCAGTTCTAATTTGTTCTTGTTCTATAGCTTTTAAAATTTCGTTCATTGTGCATTCCCTCCTTAAGATAATTTGACGTTCATGCTAAAGCTTAATTAACAGAGGAGCGCCCGTACTAGCACAAATTGTATTTTATCATAAAATAGCTTTCATTTCAACAAAAATTTTATAATGTATTATCTTTTAAAATTTTATTATCTTCTTTTGTAAGTTTAACCTTTGTATAAAGATCTGGTCTACGCTCTTTTGTTATAAGAAGTGACTGTTTTCTTCTCCATTTCCTTATATTTTCATGATGCCCAGAAAGTAATATTTTAGGAACTAATGCACCATTAAAATTTTCAGGCCTTGTATATTGTGGATATTCAAGAAGTCCATCAGAATATGATTCTTCCATGAAACTTTCTTCTTTTCCAAGAACACCAGGAATTAATCTAAGTATTGAATCTATTATTGGAACAGCAGCCATTTCTCCTCCTGTTAATATAAAATCTCCAAGGGAAATTTCTGCATCTATATATTCATAAGCTCTTTCATCAATACCTTCATAATGACCACATAAAAATATAAGATTTTCTTCTTTAGAAAACTTTTGAGCCATTTTTTGATTAAAAGTTTTTCCTCTTGGGCCTAAAAATATAACTTTACCATTATTTGATTCTTTAGCTTTTTTTATTGTATCTACAACAGGCTGTGCTGCCATTACCATACCAGCGCCACCACCATATGGATAATCATCAACCTTTTTATGCTTATCTAAAGTATAGTCTCTTATATTGAAAAATTCTAAATCTATAATATTTTTTTCCCTTGCTCTACCTATAATTGAATGATTAAAAATATCAAACATTTCTGGGAAGAGTGTTAATATGCTAATCTTCATCCATCCATTCTCCTACTGGGCGAATTATTACCTTTTTTTCATCCATATTAACTTCTTCAACAATATTTTCAAGTACTGGTATTAATAATTCTTTAGGTTTTTTTATCCAATATACATCATTATTTTTAGTACTTAACACATCATATATCTTTCCAAGCTTATTTCCATTTGTGTCATATACAGTGCATTCTTTTAAATCACAAACGTAATATTCTCCTTCTTCAAGTTCTGGTTCATCATCTCTAAGAACACTTAATTTTTTTGTTTTATATTTTTCAGCTTCATCTATTGAATCTATACCTTCAAGTTTTAAAATAACTCTATCTTTTTGAAATTTAACCCCTTGGATTTCTTTCCAATCCTTACCCTCAACTAAAACTTTACCATATCTTTTAAAGTTATTTACATCATCTGTTAAAGGTTTAACTTTAACTTCACCTTTTAATCCATGAGTATTTACAATTTCACCAACTCTAAAATATTTATCCATTAAAAAATCACACCTTATTATATATTTAAAAAGGGCTAGTCTCAAATGAGACAGCCCTAAATAATTAAATAATCTCTACTGCTACTTTTTTGTTTTCCTTAATTGCTGCAGCCTTAACAACGGTTCTAATAGCTCGAGCTATTTTCCCCTGTTTTCCAATAACTTTTCCCATGTCACCTTCTCCAACAGATAACTGTAAAACAGTAGTATCTTCTTTTACTACTTCATTAACCTTTACCTCACTTGGATTGTCAACAAGAGACTTAGCTATAATTTCAACTAATTCTTTCATAAGTGCTTATACACCTCCAAAAAATTACTTGTTTAAGCCTGCTTTGTCAAATAGTCTCTTAACTACGTCAGTAGGTTGAGCACCTTTTTTTAACCATTCAGTAGCTTTTTCTTCGTTGAATTTAACTTCAACTGGTTTTACAGTTGGATTATAGTATCCTATTTCTTCTATGAATCTACCATTTCTTGGAGCTCTAGAATCAGCAACTACTACTCTATAAAAAGGAGCCTTTTTAGCACCCATTCTTCTTAATCTTATTTTTACTGCCATTTTTATGTTTCACCTCCTTTAAAAGTTTGTAAATTTATTTAAAATGGTAATTTACCAAATAAACCTTTTTTTGATTTTTTAGTTAATGACTTCATTTGCTTCATATTTTTCTTCATCATGTCATAACCTTTAATAAGTTTATTAATTTCCTGTATTGTTGTACCAGCACCAAGGGCAATTCTCTTTTTTCTTGAAGCTGAACCAATTACAAGAGAAGGATTTCTCCTTTCTTTAATTGTCATGGAATAAATAATAGCTTTAACTTTTTCAAGTTCCTTTTCGCCTTTTTCCATATCTATTTTTTTAAGCATATCACTATTTACACCAGGAATCATTTCCATAAGCTTATTTATAGGTCCAAGCTTTTTCATTTGTTCCATAGCTGTTAAATAATCTTCAAAATTAATATCATTGCCCATCATTTTAGTAGCTAAATTTTTAGCTTCCTTTTCATCTATTGCTTCTTGGGCTTTTTCTATAAGAGACAAAACATCTCCCATACCAAGTATTCTTGAAGCCATTCTATCAGGATGAAAAACTTCAAAATCACTCATTTTTTCACCTACACCAATAAACTTAATTGGCTTTGAAGTAATACTTTTAATTGAAAGTGCAGCACCACCTCTTGTGTCACCATCAAGTTTTGTAAGTATAACACCTGTAACATCTAAATCATCATTAAATGTTTGAGCAACATTTACAGCATCCTGTCCAGTCATAGAATCTACAACTAAAAGAATTTCATTTGGATTAATTTCTTCCTTAAGATCTTTAAGTTCCTGCATTAAATCTTCATCAATTTGAAGTCTACCAGCAGTATCTACTATAACAACATTATTGCCATTATCTCTAGCATGTTTTATACCACTTTTGGCAATTTCTACAGCAGGTAATTTATCTCCCATTGAAAAAACTGGTATATCTATTTGCTTACCAACTACTTCAAGTTGTTTAATTGCTGCAGGTCTATATATATCACAAGCAACTAAAAGTGGTTTTTTATTTTTCTTTCTAAGTTGAAGGGCAAGTTTACCACACATGGTAGTTTTACCAGCACCTTGAAGTCCTACAAGCATAATAACTGTAGGTCCCATACTTGAATAATTAATTTTTCCTTCGCTCTCACCCATTAATTTAGTAAGCTCATCATTAACAATTTTAACAACCTGCTGACCAGGAGTTAAACTTTCAAGCACTTCACTTCCAACACACTTTTCGCTTACACTTGATATAAACTTTTTTACTACTTTGAAATTAACATCTGCTTCAAGTAATGCAAGTTTAACTTCTCTCATAGCTTCTTTTATATCTTTTTCATTTAATTTTCCTTTACCTTTTAATTTTTTAAAGGTATTTTGAAGCTTATCTGCTAATCCTTCAAAAGCCATATTAAACCTCCTTATTGCAAATCTTCTAGCTTTAAAATAATTTTTTCATATTCTTCATCTTTTATAGCATATTTACGTTTTAATTCATCTGCAAAATTTTTTATACTTTTCTTTCGATTTATACTCTTTTGAAGTAAGTTAAGTTTTTCCTCGTATGATAGAAGTAATTTATAACATCTTTTTATTAAATCATATGTTGCCTGACGACTTGTATTATTTAATTCAGCAATTTCTGAAAGAGACAAATCATCATTATAATAGAATTCCATAACATCTTTTTGCTTTTCTGTTAATAATGGACCATAAAAATCCATTAAAAGTGATATTTTAATTCTATCTTCCATACTTTCCATGTAATCACCCTACCCACAATGAGTATAATATCATGTGCATATATACTTGTCAAGTATTTTTACTTAACAGCTATATAAAAATTAAATAATTGCTTCTGCAAAGCTTTCTGCATCAAATTCTTGAAGATCTTCAATACCTTCTCCAACACCTATATATTTTACTGGAATATTAAGAGTCTGTTTTATTGAAATAACAACTCCACCCTTAGCAGTTCCATCAAGTTTTGTAAGAATTATGCCATCAATAGGGCATGCCTCCATAAATTGTTTGGCTTGAGATACGGCATTTTGTCCTGTTGTACCATCTAAAACAAGCAATGTTTCTTTTTTTGCTTCACTATATTCTCTATCAATAATTCTATTTATTTTTGAAAGCTCATTCATTAAGTTCTTTTTATTATGAAGTCTTCCTGCAGTATCACATATAAGCACATCTACATTTCTAGCTTTAGCTGCAGATATTGCATCAAAAACTACAGCAGCAGGATCTGAACCTTCTTCTTGTTTTACAATATCTACACTAGCTCTTTGACTCCATACTTCAAGCTGATCTATAGCAGCTGCTCTAAAGGTATCTGCTGCTGCAAGCAAAACTTTTTTACCATCATTTTTATACTTAGCTGCCATTTTTCCAATAGATGTAGTTTTTCCAGCTCCATTTACGCCAATTACCAATATAACTTTTTTAGTATTTGTGTCCTCATCTTCATCATAACCTTCAAGCATCATTTCTTTTATTACTTTTTTAAGAGTTGGAATTACTTCTTCTGTATCATTTATTTTTTCTTTTCTAATTTTTTCTTTTAGTCTGTCAATTATTTCACATGTTGTATCCATGCCAATATCGGATGTTATTAGTATTTCCTCTAACTCATCATATAAATCGTCATCTATAGTAACTGCTAGTTTAAGTACTTCATTTATTTTATCTGTTAATCCATCTCTTGTTTTAGATAATCCAGTTTTTAATTTATCAAAAAATTTATTAAACATTATTTTCCTCCTTATATGGCTTCCTTAGTCAAATCTACTGATACAACCTTAGACACACCTTTTTCCTGCATTGTCACACCATACATCATATCACTGGCTTCCATTGTACCCTTTCTATGAGTAATAACAATAAATTGAGTGTTTTTTGAAAACTCTTTTAAAAATTCAGCATACCTATATACATTTGCATCATCAAGGGCAGCTTCAATTTCATCTAATATACAAAATGGTGTTGGTTTCATTTTAAGTATTGCAAACATAAGTGCAATGGCTGATAAAACTTTTTCGCCACCAGACATTAAATTTATATTTTGAAGTTTTTTACCTGGCGGTTCAACATTTATATCAATATTTGCAGTAAGTTCATCACCTTCTGCAAGAATAAGTTCTGCACTACCACCCTTAAACAATTCTTTAAAAGTTTCATTGAAATTTTCATTTAATATTTTAAAATTTTCAGAGAAAAGTTCTTTCATTTTATCTGTCATTTCTAAAATAACATTTTGAAGTTCTTCTTTTGCCTTAATTAAATCTTGTTCTTGAGTATACATAAATTCAAATTTTTCTTTAACTTCTAAGTATTCTTCTATAGCTGCAAGATTAACTGTACCAAGGGCTGTAATTTTTCTCTTTAATGATGAAATATCTTCTTTGCATTTTGAAATATCACCTATTTCTTTTGCTATTTCCAAAGCTTCTGCAAAAGTTAGCTCTAATTCTTCATTAAGCTTTGTATAGTAGCCATCCCTTTCCATTTCGCTTTTAGCTTTTTGAATTTCACTTTTATTTAAATTACCTTCTTCTTTATTTATAACATCTGAAAGTTCAGATATTTTACTATCTTCTATTTTAATTTCATCCTTCAATTTACTCTTTTCAAGTTCATCTTCTTTAAAGGAGTCTTCTAAGGTTTTAATAAGAGAAGTAAAGTCTTGTATTTTTTTATTAGATATTATAATTATATTTTTATATTCAGTTATTTTCTGATTATTTTGTTCAATTTCTTCTAAAACATTATTTATTCTTAAGTTATTTTCTGAAATTTCCTCTTCTTTTCTTTTAACTTCATTTTCTTTTACTTTATAGCTTTCATCTAAAGAAACCTTTTTTATTTTAGCTTCTGTTAAATCTTTAGATAATTTATCTAAAGATTCTTTGTATTCATTAAGCTTATTTTCAAGGTCTGTTACTTTTTCCTTATTAGAATAATTTTTCCCTTCAATATTTGAAAGTTCATAATTTTTATTATTTAATGATTTATTAAGTTTTTCAATATCAGAAGCATTTCTTAAAATTTCACCTTTAGCAACTTCTAAGCTGTGCTTAAATTTTTCAATTTCATTTCTAAGGGATTGTATTTCACTTTCATCTTTAGTTATTTCTATATTTTTAAAGTGAATATTATCTTTATCATTTAATATTTGTTCATCAATATCTTTTAAATTTAATTTTAATGAGTCTAATTCATTAGTAGCCTTAGTTAAATTATTTTTACCTTCTTCTAAGGATTTAGAAAGTTCTTCTATCTCCCTTTTTCTTCCTAAAATGTTTGTGTTTTTAGCTTTAATACTACCACCTGTCATGGCACCACCTGGTGCTATTATTTCTCCTGATAATGTTACTATTCTATAGCTATTATTACTTTTTTTAGATATAACAAGGGCAGAATCCATATCTGTACATACAACTGTCCTTCCTAATATATTATTAATAGCTTTTTCAAACTTTATATCATAAGAAATAACATCAGAGGCAATTCCTATAAATCCATCAATAGCTTGAATGTTCTTATCTACATTTAATTTGTTACCTCTAATATTATTAAGAGGTAGAAATGTTGCTCTTCCAAGATTATTTACCTTTAAGTATTGAATAAGTTTTTTTGCTATAGTATCATTTTCTGTTATTACATTTGAAATAGCACCTCCAAGAGCTATTTCAACAGCAACTTCATATTTTTTTTCTACGGAAAAAATTTCACCTACTACTTTTGTACCTAATGCAAAATTAATTTCATTTTTGTTTATTCTATCCATAAGGATTTTAACAGTTCTATTATAACCTTCATAATGTTTTTCTAAATTAATAAGCATATTTTTATTAGCTTCAAGACCATTTATATTTTTTGTTAATTCTCTAACTTCATTTTCTTTTCTAGTAATTGCTCCATGAATAGTAGCAATTTTTTTCTTTTTATCCAAAATACCTACTTCTAAAGTCTTAACTTTAGATTTATTAATGTCAGTTTTTTCTTTAAGACCTTCTAATGTGGCTATATTAATTTTCATGTTTCCTTCATAGGTATTTTGTGATTCTTCTAATTCTTTAGATTTTTCTTCTTTTGCTTTTATGTCTTTTTCTATTAGTGTAATTGCATTTTTTATTTCTGAATGACCTCTTAAAAGTTCAAATTCATCTTCTTTTAAATTTTTAATTTCATCTTCTGTTTTATGTATTTCAAAGCTTTTATTTTTATGTTCTTCTTCTAAAGATATTATTTCTTGTTCCTTTTCTTTTGCATACTTATTACTTTTATTTAATTCTTCTTTTAATACATCTCTCTCATTTTTTAATAAGGAAATTTTATTTTTTAGTTCATTTAAAAGAAGATTATTTTTATTTATTGATTCAGTAGCATTTTTAATTCTTTCTTCTTGAAGGGCTACCTCATTTCCTATTCTAACAATTTCTTCTTTTTTACTATAATATTCCTTTTTATTGTCTTCATTTTTTTTCTCTAAATCTTCTACAAGTTTTTCTAAATTTAAAAGCTTATTTTTCATATTTGATAAATTTAATTTTTTATCTTCTAAAGCTTTCCTTTTAGATGAAACATCTTCATTAAATTTTTCTAATTCTTTCTCTATATCATTAATATAATGTATTAAAATAGAAACTTCTTTTTCTTTTAAATCATCTGCAAGAGATTTATACTTTAAAGCCTTTTCCCTTTCTATTCTAAGAGGTTCAAGTCTTTCTTCATATGTTGAAATTATATCTCTAATTCTAACAAGATTATTGTCTGTATTTTCAAGTTTCTTTTCGGCTTCATCTTTTCTAGATTTATATTTTACTATTCCAGCAGCTTCCTCTATTAAATTTCTTCTTTCTTCAGGTTTACCACTTAATACAGCTTCAATTTTACCTTGCCCAATAAGAGAATATCCTTCTTTTCCTATACCAGTATCCATAAAAAGCTGTGTAATATCTTTAAGTCTACACTTGCTTCCATTTATTAAATATTCAGTTTCTCCTGATCTATAAATTCTTCTTGATACTGTTACTTCATTGTATTCTGTAGAAAGTCCACCATCTTCATTATCTAAAGTTAATGATACTTGTGCAAGACTTACAGGTTTTCTAAACTGAGTTCCAGCAAAAATGACATCTTCCATTTTGCCACCTCTAAGAGTTTTTACACTTTGTTCACCTAAAACCCATCTTACAGAATCTGATATATTACTTTTACCACTTCCATTAGGACCAACAACTGCTGTAACACCTTTTTTAAATTTTAATTCTGTTTTATCTGCAAAGGATTTAAATCCTCTTATTTCAAGCGATTTTAAAAACATAACTCCTCCTATCTTATAAGTACAGGAAGTAAACTTACTAAGAATATTATAGCCATAAAAATAGCCATAATATATTTCATTCTATCTCTTGTTTTCTTTTTCATTTATTTCACCACTTTTTATAATAAATTCTCCTCTTTTTACTTTGTCACACATTAAAACATTAATTTTATATCCTTCATTAAGTAATTTATTAAAAAACATTTTTTTGTTAGCATAAAGCTTACTAATATCCCTATTATTAATTATTATTGTCCCTTCCTTATTTTCTTTTAGTTTTTCTTTTAAATCCTTTGAAATTTTATATCCATCTACTAATTCCCTAAAGGCTGGATGAAAGGGACCTGCCACAACATCCTTACCTTCTGCTATATTATCAGTAGGTTGAAGCCCCATTCTTATTACTTTAATATTATGAGCTTCATAAAGCCTATCTAATTTTTCACATATTTCTACTGCTTCCATTAATGTATAAGGCTTATATGTACCTGCCATATACATATCTTCCATAGGAGTATCCTTAATAACTAAAGAAGGATACAGTCTAACAATATCAGGTTTCATTTCAATAGATTTTTTTACTGTTTCTATATCTTTTTCAAAAGTATCCTTTGGAAGCCCTGGCATAATTTGATGTCCTAAGGTTATACCATAACTTTTTATAAGCTTTGATGCCTCTAATACTTGAGAACTAGAATGACCTCTTCCTGATGCCTTAAGCACCTCATTATCTAAAGACTGAACTCCAAGTTCTATTATATCAACTAAATACTCTTTAAGATATGATAATATATAATCATTTATATAATCAGGTCTTGTAGACATTCTTATTTTGTCAATAAGCCCTTTTTCTTTATATTCCTTTGCAACCTTTAATAACTCCCTCTGCTTTTCTTCTTTTATAGCTGTAAATGTACCTCCAAAAAAAGAAATTTCTATAGTTGCATTTTTCTTATTTATTGTTTTTAAATATTCATCTGCTATAGAATAGACAGTTTCTGCTGTAACTTCATCAGATTTTCCTGTTATTCTATTTTGATTACAAAATACACAATTGTGTGGACATCCTTCATGAGGAACAAAAATAGGAATTATATAATAATTCTTACTCATTAATTACCTCCAATGCTTTTAATGCTTCTTTAGCTGCTTTTTGTTCTGCATCTTTTTTACTATAGCCAGAACCAGTTCCCATAAGTTTATCTTCCACATAAACATTTAAATAAAATTTTCTTCTATGTGGTGGTCCTTCAAATTTAACTAATTCATATGTTATATTTACTTCTCCATCCTTTTGAAGATACTCTTGAAGTTCTGTTTTAAAGTCCAATATTATTTTATTATTAATTGCCTTATCAATAATCTCAGCAAATTGAGTCAAAATAAATTTATTGGCAGCCTCCTCACCATTATCTAAATAAATAGCTGCAATTATAGCTTCAATTGCATCAGCCTGAATAGAAACCCTTTCCATACCTCCAGTTAAATATTCACCTTTACTCATTCTTATATATTTAGCTATTTTAAGTTTTTGTGCCACTTCATAAAGAGAATTTTCACAAACTATAAGGCTTCGTATTTTTGTAAGGTCACCTTCATTTTTCTTTTCGTAATTTACAAATAAATATTGAGTAATGCATAATTGAAGAACAGAATCTCCTAAAAATTCCAATCTTTCATTATATTTAGCTCCCTTAAATTGCTTCGCATAAGAACTATGAGTTAGAGCAGTTTTTATAAGCAATTCATTTGAGAATTTTACACCTAAACACTTTTCTACCTCTTCTAGCTTAAAGTTATTCATTAATATCTCTCCTTGCAAAGTCTATTCTTCAATTTTTAGCATGTAATAAATTCAAGAATAAACTAATATTTAATAGAACAAAATCCCGCAAAGCGGGATTTTATTATTCTTTATGGCTTTGAACGTAGTTTACAACGTCTCCTACAGTCTTAAAGTTTTCAACATCTTCATCTGGAATTTCCATATCAAGTTCATCTTCAAGAGCCATAATTAATTCAACAATATCTAATGAATCCGCATTTAAATCTTCGATAAATGAAGATTCTAATGTAATTTCGTTTTCATCTACACTTAATTTATCTGCTACGATTTCTTTAATTTTATCAAACACAATTATTCACCTCCCATTTCCTATCACTTAAGATAATAGTATATCTATAATTATTCGTCAATATAACTTTTTAATATTTTGAAATATTATTAAAAATATTAATTTTTTTATTTTTCTAAAGTTAACTCACTTTTTATCTTTTCAAGGATTTGCTTTTCATGAAATAATTTTGCTTGTCTTATTGCATTTTTAAAAGCTCTTCCATCAGAACTTCCATGAGCTTTAATACAAGCACCATTTATTCCAAGAAAAGGTGCTCCTCCAACTTCCTTATAATCAAATTTAAGCATTAATTTCTTAAATACAGGTTTTAAAAGAGCTGCCCCTAACTTAGGCACTAAACTAGATGAGTAAATTTCATCTTTTATCATGCCCAAAAGATTCGATGCAGAACCTTCATACATTTTTAAAATAGTATTTCCTACAAATCCATCAGTAACTAAAACATTTACTTTACCTTGTGGAACATCTCTAGGCTCAACATTACCAACAAAATTAATTTTTTCATTTTTTAAAATTTGAAAAACTTCTTTTGTAAGTTCATTTCCCTTTTCTTCTTCTGCTCCTATATTTACAAGACCTATTGTAGTATCTTTAGTATCAAACATTAATTCATAATATACTTTACCCATGTGAGCAAACTGACGCAAATATTCTGGTTTACAATCTACGTTTGCTCCAGCATCCACAACCATAAACTTTCCATATCTTCCTGGCATTATAGGAGCTAATGCTGGTCTGTCTATACCTTTTATCCTTCCTACAATTAATGTACAGCCTGCTAAAAATGCCCCAGTACTTCCTGCAGATATAATTCCGTCACATGTACCGTCTTTTACTAAATTAAGAGCTTTTACTATACTTGAATCCTTTTTCTTTCTAAGGGCCATTACAGGTTGTTCATTAGTTGTAATAACTTCCTTTGCATCAACTATATTAACTTTACTTTTGTCATATTCATATTTATCAAATTCTTTTTTTATAACATCCTCAGGACCAGTTATAAAAAATTCTATATCGTTATTTTCTTTAAGACTTGCCACTACACCTTCTATAACAGCTTTTGGAGCATTATCTCCTCCCATACCATCAATAGCTATCTTCATAAATTTATCCTCCACAAAAAACTTATATTCTTATATTTTTATATTTATAAAAATTTATATTCATAAATTAATATAAAGAAATATTTGCTCCTAAAATATTTTTTTATATTATTTCATAATAATTTCTTAATATAAAGAAAAGAAAGTCATATGACTTTCTTTATTCTTCAGTAGCTACTACTTCTTTACCTTTGTAGTAACCACACTTCTTACAAACTCTATGAGCTAATTTCATTTCGTGGCATTGTGGGCATTCTACGATACCTGGAATGCTTGCTTTGAAAGTTTGAGCTCTTCTTGAATCTCTTTTAGCTTTAAATGTCTTTCTTGCTGGATTTCCCATCATTACACCTCCTTATTGTCTAACAATGCTTTCAAGGCTTCAAACCTTATATCAACATCTACATTGTTACATGTGCAAGTTGCCTTATTTAAGTTAGTGCCACAAACTTGGCATAACCCTTTGCAATCTTCCTTGCAAAGCCTTTTTATAGGCAGTGATGAAATTATTGCATTTTGAGCAACTTCGGTGATATCAATAGTATCACCATCTACAAAAACAATATCATCATTATTAATATGACTGTTATTTGTAAACCTCTCCTCTATATTAATATCTACTGGATATATAAAGGCATCTAAACATCTTGAACAAAGAAGTTCAAGATCAGTTTTGATATTGATATTCATTGTAACAATATCATTTTCATATGTTAATGTACCTTCTATCTTAGTTTCAGAAACAACATTGATTTTGTCTCCCTCAAAGTAAAAAGGATCCATCTTGAAGTGATACAATATATTTTTCTTTCTTTCCTTATTTGATTTAACGTCAATAAACTGTATCTTCATAAAAACCCTCCAATTAACATAATATAGTATAACTCTACATTTTTAGTTAATTAAATCTTTAAACTAACATTAATCACACAAACACAATTTATTATATAAAGCTATGAGACAAAAGTCAAGTAATTAATTTAACAAATCTACTGTTTCTTTTGCTATCATTAATTCTTCATTTGTTGGCACTACGTATACTTTAACCTTTGAAGAATCCTTTGAAATTTCATGAAGAACACCATTTATTTTGTTTCTTTCTTCATCTAATTCAACGCCCATAAATTCAAGTCCTTCTAAAATTCCCTTTCTGTTTTGATCAGAATTTTCTCCAACACCTGCAGTAAACACTATAACATCAAGACCACCCATAGCAACTGTATAAGCTCCTATTGTAGTTCTAATTTTATAATGGAACATATTAAGAGCTAAAAGTGCTTTTTTATCTCCATCAACATAACCTGCTTTTTTAATGTCTCTAAAATCTGAACTTATTCCTGTAAGTCCATAAACTCCTGATTTTTTATTAAGAATTTCATTAACTTCATCTGCTGAATAATTAAATTCATTTATTAAATAAGTTACAATGGCTGGATCTATATCACCTGATCTTGTTCCCATTGGTATACCAGCAAGTGGAGTAAATCCCATTGTTGTATCTATTGATTTTCCACCCTTTATAGCAGCTAAGCTTACGCCATTTCCAATATGACATGTAATTATTTTTAAATCTTTAATATCTTTTCCTAGTGCCTTTGCAACTTCTTGTGATACAAATTTATGACTTGTACCATGGAATCCATATTTTCTAATTCCATTTTTTTCATATAGTTCATATGGAAGAGCATACATATATGCTTCTTCTGGCATAGTACCATGAAAAGCAGTATCAAATACTACTGCCATTGGTGTATCTTTCATTAAGGCTCTGCAAGCTTCTATTCCTATTAAATTAGGTCCATTATGAAGTGGTGCAAGTTTAACACAATCTTTTATATTTTCAAGCACTTCATCATTAATAAGAACAGATGATGAATATTTTTCACCACCATGTACTACTCTGTGTCCTACAGCAGATATTTCACTCATGTCCTTAATTACACCGTGATCTTTATCTACTAATGAGTCAAGCACTAATTTTATTGCAACCTTATGATTTTTCATTGGTGTTTCTATTACATATTTTTCTCTGCCTTCTACTTTTTGAGTTAAAATAGAACCATTTATTCCAATTCTTTCTACTAAACCTTTTGCAAGAACACTTTCATCTTCCATATTAATTAATTGATATTTTACTGATGAACTCCCGCAATTTACTACTAATACTTTCATATGTACCCCCCGTACCTTTATATTATTTTTTGAGCCTGAACAGCAGTAATAGCAACTACTTTAACTATATCCTCATAGCTGCATCCTCTTGATAAGTCATTAATAGGTTTTGCAAATCCCTGACATATTGGTCCTATTGCATTTGCTTTTGCAAATCTTTGAACCAATTTATATCCTATATTTCCAGATTGTAAATCTGGGAATATTAAAACGTTAGCATTACCTGCTACTTTACTTTCTGGTGCTTTTTGGTCTGCAACTTCTCTTACTATTGCAGAATCTAACTGAAGCTCTCCATCTATTAACAAATCTGGTCTTTCTTCCTTTGCTTTTGTAGTTGCATTTCTAACTTTTGTTACTAAATCGTTATCTGCACTTCCCATAGTTGAAAATGATAGCATTGCAACTCTAGGTTCCATTTTGCAAAGATTTTTAGCTGTTTCTGCAGTAGCTATAGCTATAGCCGCAAGCTGATCTTCTGATGGGCATGGATTAACAGCACAATCAGAAAATAAAAGCATACCATCTTCACCATATTCTGAATTTGGAACTTCCATTATAAAAAAGCTTGACACAACAGACACTCCTGGTGCTGTCTTGATTATTTGAAGTCCTGGCCTTAAAAGATCACCTGTTGTATGAATTGCTCCTGATACCATACCATCAGCATCATCAAGCTTTACCATCATTGTTCCGAAATAAAGCGGATCTCTAACTATCTTTTCAGCTTTTCCAATTGTCATTCCTTTATTTTTTCTAAGTTCGTAAAATGCTTCTATATATGCATTTAAACGTTCTGATTTTTCAGGGTCAACTATTTCAATTCCTGACAAATCTATATCAAAAGAAGAAGCCTTATTTAAAATCTCTTCTTTATTCCCAATCAAAATAGGAAATGCTAATTTCTCTCTTTGAATGTAAAAAGCTGCTTTTATAGTTCTTTCTTCACTACCTTCTGGAAGAACTATCTTTTTTCTATCAGCTTTAGCAGCTTCTAATAGTCTTTTCATAAGTTCCATGTGAAATTGCTCCTTTCAACTTAGATGTATTACCATTCTTATTATACTATACTCCTATTTTACCCTTCTTTTCAACTAAAATAATCTAATTTTATTAATTAAAAAATATTCTCTTAAGCTTTTTTATTTCTTGAAATCCTTGTAGCTATGCTATAATATACTAGGTTTATTTTATTAAGTGTTTTATTAACAGAAAATCACTTAAAAATATTACATTATCACATGGTTTTACACCGAAAATCATCATAGTATACTTAACAAAATTAAGGAGTGTAATTAAATGAATATTACTGGTATAATCGCCGAATATAATCCATTTCATTATGGGCATAAATATCATATAGAAAAAGCAAAAGAAAAAACAAAAGCAGATGGAATTATAGTTATTATGAGTGGCAATTTCATGCAAAGAGGAATTCCTGCCATTGTAAATAAATTCAGTCGTGCTCAAATGGCTATATATGGAGGTGCAGATTTAGTTATTGAACTTCCTCTTATTCATTCTGTAGCCTCTGCTGAATATTTTGCACAAGGCGCAGTTACAATACTTGATAAATTGAAAATTTGTAACAATTTATTTTTTGGAGCAGAAAATGATAATATTAATAATTTAACAGCTGCTTCCTTAATGCTTTCAGAAGAGAACAGTTCTTTTAAAGATAATTTAAATAAAAATTTAAAGCTTGGTCTTCCATATCATAAAGCAAGATCTAATTCTTTAATGGCTATATCAACAGATATTAATTTTAACGATATATTAAAAAGCTCTAATAACATTTTAGCTATAGAATATATAAAAGCTATTAACAAATTAAAAAGCAACATAAAGCCTTATGCTCTTAAAAGGCAAGGTTCATCTTATAATGATAATAAAATAGCCGGAACCTTTTCTTCTGCCACTGCCATAAGAAAAAATATATACGAAAACAAAAACATTAAAGATATTATACCAAAAGAAACTTATAATAAGTTATTACTAAATAAGCCTTCATTTCCAGAAGATATGTTTCCCTATATAAAATATAAGCTTTTAACCTGCAGTGAAAATTTAAGTAAAATTCCAGATACTAATGAAGGTCTTGATAAAAAAATAATAAAGGAAATTGCAAATTCTAATAGCTTTGACAATTTAATTTTAAATACAAAAAGTAAAAGATACACTTATACAAGAATTTCAAGAATACTTACTAATTTTTTTATTGGGCTTGAAAATTATAATATCAATAGTTTAAGAAGTGATTCCTATGAATATATACGTCCCCTTGCATTTAATAATACAGGGCGTAAAATTTTAAAAATTATAAAAGAAAATTCAGAAACAAATATTATTACTAAAATTCCAAAGAGCACAAATAATTCTTCTATATTATATGACATTCAAGGAACAAAAGCTTATTCAACTATAAATGCTTCAACAAATCCTTATGACGACTATTTTATAAGTCCATCTTTTATAGATTTATAGTAATATACTGAAAAATCATAGAATATGTTAAAACATAACAATCTACAGGTGATATATGTGATAACAACTATTATTCTATGTTTTTTTATATTTATACTATGCACTATCTTACTAAAAAAATACAAAAACTTAATAATACCTATTATATTAACAAGTTTTATTATATTATTTGTTTGCCATTTACAAAGTTCTATAAATGCTGTTATTTCTGGATTAAAACTTTTTGCTTTTTCAGTTTTTCCTACAGTTTTTCCTTTTTTGATTCTTTGTAACATGCTAATAGCTTATGATGGAATATCTCTATATTCAAAGGCTTTAGGTCCTATTTTTTGTGCTCCATTAAATCTATCAAAATCCTCATCTTTTCCTATTGCTGCAAGTATACTTTGCGGCTATCCTATAGGTGCTAAATATTCAAGTGACATTTATGAAGAAGGATATATTACCCTTAGTGAATACAAAAGACTTCTTAATATTGCAACTAATTGTGGCCCTATATTCATTCTTGGTACTGTAGGTGTATCTATGCTTGGTAATATCAAATATGGGTATATATTACTAATAGGCAACTATATTTCTATATATATTATGGGAATATTATTAAAAGATAAAAAACAAAAAAATATTTACATGAATAAAGACACTTCAAAAAAAACAAGAAAACTAGGTGAAAATTTAAAATTATCATTAGAAGGAGCAATATCTACTGCCTTATCAATCGGTGGATTTATTGTACTTTTTTCTGTAATTATTTCTGTAATAAAAAATAATGCCTACATAAGCATTATTTTCAAAAGCATAGAGTCTTTTTTTAATTTACCATCAAACTCACTATATTCTGTTTTTTTAGGCTCCATTGAAATTACAAATGGCTGTAATATAATTTCGTCCCTAAATATTAATATAAATATAAAATTATCATTAATAAGTTTCTTATGTTCATTTTCAGGTTTATCTATAATATGCCAAGTTTCATCAGTAATAAAATCGAATAAAATATCACTTTTAAAATATAGCCTTTTAAAAATAATACAAGGTGTTATAAGCTTTACAATAACATTTCTTGCTTCAAAAATATTCTTACATTCTGCAGAATTAAAGGTAAGTAATTTTAACAATATGATATTTTTTAATAATACAATAGAGTATTTTGTTATTATAACATCAATAATGATAATTATTTATATAATAGGAAAGTACAAGAAAAATTTATTTCATATCTCTTAATTCTTTAATATTTTCCTTTATAGTGGAGCTTACATCTTTGAAATTTTTATCTAAATCATTTGCTGCTGTTTCAAAGCTAGATTGAAGGTATTTAATAAGCTCCCCTTTTCTTCTGTCTAATTCCTTATCAAGTTCTGACAACACATTATCAGAATAATCCCTTGAACCTATTCTCATAGCTTTTGCATCTCTCTTTGCAGAAGCTATAATTTCTTGAGCTCTTATTTTAGCTTCTTTCACAATATCATGATTTTCAATATTTTGTCTCATCATTTCAGCAGTTTCTTTTTTTACTGTTTCATATTCGCTTCTAGCTTCAGTGAGAATTCTATCTCTCTCATTTAAAATCCATTGAGACTTTTTAAATTGATCTGGAAGATAATTTATAATTTGATCTATTACATCTAAAATTTCTTTTCTATCAATCATTGTTTTGCCACTAATAGGTACTTTAGGAGAATTTTCAATTGTATCCTGTAAATATTCTAATAAATCAATAATATTAACATCCATATTTTTTGCCATCTTATCACCTCTCTTACTTATATCTTTCCATTACATCAGAAATAATTTCCTTTGGTACAAGCCCCTCAATACACCCTCCAAATTTAGCTACCTGCTTTACAGCAGAAGAACTAACATAGGAATAATCTGATGATGTCATCATAAACAATGTTTCAACATCAGGATCAAGTTTTGTATTCATTAGTGCCATTTGAAACTCATATTCGAAATCAGAAAGAGCACGAAGTCCCTTTAATATTACATTTGCCTTTTGCTCTTTTATAAAATCAATTAAAAGTCCATTAAAAGACATAACTTCAACATTTTTAATATCTTTTGTTACCTTTTTTATAAGTTCTACTCTTTCATCAATGTTAAATAAACCTTTTTTATCAACATTAACCAATACAGCAACTATCAGTTTGTCAAAAGTCCTTGCTCCCCTTGTAATTATATCAAGATGTCCATTTGTTATAGGATCAAAGCTTCCTGGATAAACTGCTATTTTCATTTTAATCCTCCTTAAGTATCTTATAGAAACAAACTGTAGTATTTCCATATTTCCTACTTTTAAATAATTTTATATCTTCAAAGCCCATAAATTTTTCTTCAATAGTATCTATTTTAGTTACAATAATTCCATTATCTTTTAATAAATTATCTTTTTTTATCATTTCCATAGCCTTAGGAATCATTTCTTTACAATAGGGAGGATCTATAAATATAATATCAAATTTCTTATTCTTTTGAGCCATTAATTTTAGAGCATCATAAGAATCCATATTTAGACTAGTACAAAAATCTGTAAATTTTAATTTTTTAATGTTTTCCTTAAGTAAAGGATAAGTTTCATCACTTTTATCAACTAAATAAACTTCTTTTGCTCCTCTGCTTGCTGCCTCTAAGCCTAAACTTCCTGTTCCAGCAAACATATCAAAAACTACAGAATCCATTAAATAAAGTTGTATACTGCTGAACATAGCTTCTTTTACCCTATCTAAAGTTGGTCTAGTTACTAAGGATTTTGGCGAAAGAAGTTTATGGCCTCTAGCCTTTCCTGCAATAATTCTCACTAAGTAAAACCCTCCTTAAATTCGTATAAATATTATTTTAGCACAATAAATAAATATATACAATTAACTTGCTTAATTAAAGCATATATATTTACTTGTTTTTTCAAGGGATTTCTCCATTTCATATATAAGTTTATTATTTATTTCATTTCTATTTTCCATAAGACTTTTAGCTTCATTTAATGCTACTTTCAAAAGATTCACGTCATTATAAATATCTGCAAGAACAAAACCTTCCCCACCACTTTGTCTAAATCCGAACAACTCACCAGAGCCTCTTAATTTTAGGTCCTGTTCTGAAATATAAAAACCATCATTAGATTCAGTCATTATTTCCATTCTCTTTTTTGTAGTTTCACTTTTTGCATTTGCAATAAGTATACAATATGATTCGTAAATTCCTCTTCCTACTCTCCCTCTAAGCTGATGAAGTTGCGCAAGACCAAATCTTTCTGCATTTTCAATAATCATTACTGATGCATTAGGCACATTAACCCCTACTTCTATAACTGTAGTAGATATTAAAACATCTACTTTTTTATCTTTAAAATCATTTATTATTTGATCTTTTTCTACACCTTTCATTTTTCCATGTAACATTTCTACTTTTTTATTGTTAAATATTCCATCTTTTAATCTATTATAAATACTTTCTACTGATTTTAATTGTGCTTTTTCATCTTCCTCAATTAAAGGACATACTATATAAACTTGTCTTCCTTTATTTATTTCTGACAAAGCTAAAGCATAAGCCCTATTTCTTTGTTTATCTTGAAAAAATCTTGTATCAACTTTTTTTCTTCCTGGAGGTAATTCATCTATAGCAGAAATATCTAAGTCAGAATAAAGATATAAGGCTAAAGTTCTAGGAATGGGTGTAGCTGTCATTACTATAACATCTGCCCTTTCACCTTTGTTTATAAGTTTGCTTCTTTGTTCAACTCCAAATCTATGCTGTTCATCTGTAACAATTAACCCAAGCTTATTTATTTCAACATCATCTTGAATAAGAGCATGAGTACCTATAATAACAAGAGGTTCCTTTTCCTTCATTCTTTCTTTTATTCTATCTTTTTCTTTTTTAGTTGTACTTCCAGTAAGAAGTTCAATATTTACATTAAAATCCTTAAAAAGCTTTTTTGCTTCTTCATAATGCTGATTTGCAAGTATTTCTGTAGGAACCATAAAAGCACATTTATAACCATTAGAATATACATTATAAATAGCTATTAAAGCCACTATAGTTTTACCACTTCCAACATCTCCTTGAACAAGCCTATTCATAGGATGATTACTTTTCTGATCTCTTAAAATATCCCTAACAACTCTTGTTTGAGCATTTGTAAGTTGAAACGGAAGTGATTCTTTAAGCTTTCTTAATTCATCATTCCAAGGGAAACTAATTCCTTTTGCATTTTCTTTAAGACCTTTTTTAATTAATAAAAGTTTAATAGAATATGTAAACAACTCCTGAAATTTAAGCCTTCTTATAGCACCACTTAATGTATCCTTTGAACTTGGAAAATGTATTTGTCTTAAAGCCTTATCTAAAGATTCAAGTTTAAATTTTTTTACTAAATCTAATGGTAAATTTTCTGAAATCTTAACTGAATCTAATACTTCACCAATTAGTCTTACTATAAGTTTTTGAGAAACTCCTTGCTTAAGAGGATATTTAGGAATTATTTCAGAGCTAAAAGCTATATTTGATAAAGGCATTGGATTTACTACTTCTAAAAAATTTCCTTTTCTTTGAAACTTTCCAGACAAATTGTATTCATTTCCTATTAAAAAATTTTTTTTAATATAAGTTTGATTAAACCATTTTCCTATAACCTTATGTCCACAATAATCAAATTCAATGGAAGTTATAATTTTGCCATTTCTTGTTCTAACATCACTCATAATAGTTTTTACTTTACATGATAAAACTCTTTTTTCCGTATCATCAATTTCTGGAAAAGGCACATTACTACTTATATATTCATAATCTCTTGGAAAATATAAAAGCAAGTCTAATATTGTAAAAATATGAAGCTTATTTAATTTTTCAGAAGTTTTACTTCCTACACCTTTAAGCGTTGATATAGAACTATATATATCCAAAATATTACCCTCCATTTTTAGCGTTTATTTTTTAAAATTGCTAATATATTATATATCTAAAACATGCTAGTGTACAAGAATTTTTTCCAAAAAAAAGCACCATAAAAAATATAATTTTTCATGGTGCTTTTATATAAGTTATTCTACTGAAACAAAGAAATAATATAAAGGTTGATTTCCAGAATAACATTGAATATCTAAATCTTCATATTCATCTTCTAGTTTTTCAATAAAAGGCTTAATATCATTTTCTTCTACATCCTTTCCATAAAGGATTGTAATAAGTTCACTATCTTCATCTACCATTTGTTGAAGAATCTTTTCACAAACTTCAAATTTATTCATACCTACTTCTTTAATTTTACCTTCAAGAAGTCCAAGCATATTTCCTTCCTTAATTTCAATTCCATCCATTTCTGTATCTCTTACAGCATATGTTACAGATCCTGTTTTAACCGTACTAATAGCATTCATTAATTGCTCTTTGTTTTCTTCTAATTCAGCATTTGGATTAAATGATGTTATACAAGTTATTCCTTGAGGAATTGTTGTAGTTTCTATTACTATAGCATTTTTTTCAGTAATTTCAGCAGCTTGTTTAGCAGCCATTATTATGTTTTTGTTATTAGGAAGAATAAATATATTTTCTGCATTTACCTTGTTTATACAATCTAAGATATCTTGAGTTGAAGGATTCATTGTTTGACCACCTTCAATTACATAATCTACACCTAAATCAGTAAATATGTTTTTTATGCCACTACCCATTGCAACAGTTATAAATCCATATTTTTTAGTTTCAGTTTCTTCATCATTATTTTCAACAGCTGCTAAATTATCAGCACCTTGAAGTTCTAGAATTTCTCTATGTTCTTCTCTCATATTATCAATTTTGATTTTTGAAAGTTCACCAAGCTTTACGGCTTTTGATAGTACTAGTCCCGGATCATTAGTATGTATATGAACTTTTATTACATCTTCATAACCTACAACTATTGTACAATCTCCTAAATTTTCTATTGATGATTTAAAATCATTTGCAGCACTTGCATCTCCTAATATTATAAATTCAGTACAATATCCAAATTTAATATCAGCTTCACTAGAAGCTCCAGTTCCTGACTTTGCAGCCTTTAAAGAGCCTGGTGCAATATCCTTATCATTAATTGTAGCTACTATTCCTTTTTCTAATGCTTCAGTCATTGATGCTAATATAATATAAAGACCCATACCTCCTGAATCAACTACTTTTGCTTTTTTTAAGGCCGGCAAAAGTTCTGGAGTCTTATCAAGCATTTCCTTTGCTTTAACTGTAATTTCCTCCATTAATTCAGTAACATCTTCCTTTTGACTCTTATTTCCTTCTTCTGCAGCATATCTTATTACAGATAAAATTGTACCTTCAGTTGGTCTCATAACTGCCTTATAAGCTGATTTTTGCCCTTCAACAAATGCTCTTTTTATATCTTCTGTAGTTGCTTCATTTAAACCATCAAGACCTTTTGAAAAGCCTCTAAGTATTTGAGATAAAATAACTCCTGAATTACCTCTTGCTCCCATAAGAGCACCTTTAGCTAATTTTTTAGATACTTCACCTATAGACTTAGTATTTATATTTTCTATTTCTTTTACTGCAGCTTTAAATGTCATTGACATATTTGTTCCAGTGTCTCCATCAGGTACTGGAAAAACATTCAAAGCATTTACAAAATCACTTTGTTCAATTAATCTATTACTTGCATTTACAACCATGTTATAAAAGTCTTTACCACTGATTGATTTATGTTCCATTAGGTTACCTCCTAAACTCTTACCGCTTGAACGTTTACTTCTATTGAAGAAACTTTTAATCCTGTGTAATTTTCGACACTATATCTTACCTTTTGAATTATATTATCTGCAATAACTGAAATTTTAGTACCATATTCAACCATTACAAATAATTCAATGTTTAAGGAATTTTCATCAGATAAAGATACCTTAACACCTTTACTTAAATTTTCAACTCTTATAAGTTCCCAGAAGCCATCCTTAGCATTTTTAGCAACCATACCTACTACTCCATAGCATTCCATAGTTGCAAGACCTACTATTTTTCTAAGTACTTCGTCAGAATAATTTATATTCCCATTTTCACTTGAAAATCCAACCATATTACTTCCTCCTCATATTTTCTATTTCTTATTTTATATTAGAAAATAATATTATTCAAGAATAATATAATATGCATTAAATAACATTAATATTATAACATTACTTGCTATATTTTTTAATACCTTATTATATAATATATTTAATAATTAGTATTATACTAATTATTAATCCCCATAACAACTACAAGTATAATAATTATGTTAAATTTTCATTAATTTAATAATATATAAAAAGGCCAAGTAATTATTTTATAATTCTTGGCCTTAATAAAATAATATTATTTATCTTTCCTTATAAAGAATTTTATAAGATTAGATATAAATTTAGGAAGCTTTATAGCAACTATTTTCATGTTATTTCCTCAAATGAATTATTTTATAATATATTATATTTTAAAATCAAATAAATATGTACCTTAATATTATTAATCTCTAGAATAAATAACTAGAATCATACCACTATCAAAAGATATATTAATATCATTATCTAAAAATTCATTACAAACAGCCCTAGGTTCAAATAATGTCATATTATAATTGGACAAATTATATTTTGCCCCCCATATATTAAAATTGGTAACTACATTACTTATGGCATGAAAAGATATGGTATCACCATAGTTGCCGCTAAAACTGCTTGCTTTATCAACTATAAACATTCTATTATTTTCATCTAATATTTCTACATTATATCCTTCTTTTATTGCTTTTAAGAGTATTCCTATATTTCCTAAAGTATGGTCCATTCTGCTTCCTGTAGCGCCTAAAATTATAATTTTAGATGGCTTAACTTCTTTTGCTTTTTCATAAGCTAAATCAGTATCTGTATAATCCTTTTCTGGATTAAATTTCATCATTGGTATATTTTGATTTTTATATTCTTTTAAGATATTTGGGTCTATTGAATCAAAATCTCCTAAGATTAATGATGGTTTTATTTTATATTTATATAAAACATCGCAACCTTTATCTACACCAATTACAAAATCTTGAGCATCTAAAGAAGAGAAAAGAAGTTCTTTAGATGGAACACTACCTCCTGTTACAATTACAACTTTCATTATATACTTTCCCTTAATAATTTAATATTTTCTTCTATTTTATTTTCTTTAAATACAGATGAACCTGCTACAAAAGCATTTACTCCAGCTTCATATAAAGATTTTATATTATCCTTATTTACTCCTCCATCAACTTCTATAATTAAATCCTTATTATATTTTTCCTTTAATTCATTAACTTCTTCAACTTTTGATATAGAATATGGAATAAATTTTTGTCCACCAAAGCCTGGATTTACAGACATTATAAGTACCATATCACAAATTCCAATTAAATCTTTTATAATACACACTGGAGTTCCTGGATTTATTGCAATGCCAGCCTTTACTCCTTTTGATTTTATGTAATTTAAAGTTCTATCTATGTGTGTTTCAGCTTCATAATGAACAGTAATTATATCAGCTCCTGCATCTATAAAATCGTCTATAAATCTACCTGGATTTTTTACCATAAGATGCACATCAAAAACCTTTTTAGTTTTATTTCTAAGAGCCTTTATAATAGGTGCCCCTAGAGTAATATTAGGCACAAAATCTCCATCCATTACATCTATATGAATCCATTCAGCTCCTGCCTTATCTACTCTAATTACTTCATCACCTAATTTAGAAAAATCAGCTGATAATATTGATGGTGAAATTATCATTTTTATATCTCCTTTTTAAAATTTTTTAATCTTTAAAATTTCTTTTAAAGTTCTTATGTAAAAATCATATCTTTGTTTATTAATTTTACCCTCTTCTACAGCATTTTTTACTGCACATGAAGGTTCTTTATAATGCATGCATCCTCTAAATTTACAACATTCATTAAATTCTTCAAAATCAGGGAAGGCATATTTCAAATTTTCTTTATCTATAAAAGAAACATCAAGAGTTGAAAATCCTGGAGTATCAACAATATATCCATCTTCTATTTCAATAAGTTCGCTATGCCTTGTAGTATGCTTACCTCTACCTATTTTGTCGCTAACTTTACCAGTTTCCATATGTTCTTTTTCTGTAAGAGCATTTATAAGGGTGGACTTACCTGCTCCAGAAGGACCACATAATACTGTTATATTCCCCTTCATATATTCTTTTAAATAATCAATACCTTTTTGTTCTTTAGCATTAATAAATAGTACTTCATATCCAATTTCATTAATTTGCTCTTTTAGTAATTGTTTTTCTTCTTCATTTATTAAATCAACTTTATTTAAACAGACAATGGCCTTTATATTACTACTTTCACAAAGTACAAGAAATCTATTTAAAAGGTCTATGTTTATATCTGGATTTTTAACTGCAAAAACAATAAATGCAAGAGATACATTAGAAACAGTTGGTCTTAAAAGTCTTGAATGCCTTTTATAAATATCTTCAATAGTTCCTTTTCCATTATGAGTTTCAATTCTTACATTATCACCAACCATAGGTTTCATATCCTTATGACGAAACTTTCCCCTTGCTTTACATTCTATTATGCCATTTTCAGTTTTTACGTAGTAAAAACCACCAATTCCCTTTATTATAATTCCTTTCATTAAATCCTCCAATTTTTTTACTATACATATATAATAATAAAAATATTCCTTTAATAATGCAATACTTTTATTTTAAAACATGAAAAATAGCTGCTAAAAATAAACATTATCCTTTTACATAAATCTTCTTAAGATAAAAAAAGTGGCTTATCGCCAGCAGTTTTTAACTGCTAATGCGACAACCACAAAATTATCTTAATTATTTTTCTTATTATTTGAAGAACTATTTTCTGACTGGTCATTATTAGAACCTGAATTATTGTTATTGTTATTGTTATTATTATTTTCATTAGTGGAATTACCTTTTCCAGATCCAGAAGTATCTGTTTTTTCTTTTTCCGCTACTATTGTGATAGTATCACCTTTTTTGGCAGAAGAAGGAGACCATGATTTAACCTTTCCGTCAGCATCACCTTCAATATAAACAGTGTACCCATTTGCTTCTAATATAGTCTTTGCACTACTTGCATACATTCCAGTTGAAATAAGACTTGAAATAGACTTCTCAGCTTCTTCTTTCTTTTTTCCAACTGTTATTATTACAGTAGAACCAGCTTCTAACTTTTTGCCGGCATTAGTTTGAGATAAAACTACACCTACTTGACTATCAGATGTTACATCCTTTTCTACAATATTAACATCAAAATTTGAAAGTTTTTCTTGTGCTACATCAAGAGTTAACCCCTTAACATCTGGTACAGTATATAGTTTTGTTTCAGGTCCAGAACTTACATATATTTTAACTGTAATACTACTGTCAAGTTCTTTACCCTCACCAGGATCAGTTTTAATAACAAGACCACTTTCTATTTCATCACTAGGAGCATTTGTAATTTCATATTTAATATCATTATTGTCCAAGAAATCTTTAACATCACTTAATTCTGCTCCAGAAAAATTTAACATTTTAACTTTTTCAGAACCTTCACTAGTAATAACATTAACTTTAGACCCTTCCTTTACAGTTGTACCTTCTTTAGGATCTACTCCTATTATTGTTCCTTCAGGTTCACTGCTCTTTTCTGATCCTCTATCTACAAGTTCAAGTCCAACCTCTTTTAATGCTTTTGTTGCCTCATCAATAGTCATTCCAGAAATATTAGGTACTACTACATCCTTTTTAGAACTATCACCTATTATTGAACCTCCAGATAATAAGTTTGCACATACAACACCTACTATACCTAATACTAGAACTACAGCTAATGCTATTAAAGCTATTTTTTTGCCTTTCTTTTTTGGTTTTTCTTTATCATCATAATATTCATCATCATAGTATTCATCATCATCATATTCATCATCTTCTTCATTTTCGCTATCGTATTGATCTTGATTATCATTATTTTCATAATAATTAGTAGCAGCTATATCATCTTTTACAGGTGACATAACAATTGTATGTTCATTATCATCATCTACTGTTCCAGCACCAATAACTGCATTTGGATCATCTTTAATTTTTTCTAGATCTTTTAATATTTCCTTTGCTGATTGATAACGTCTATTAGGGTCCTTTTGCATAGCTTTAATTATTAAATTATTTAAACTATCTGGTATTTTAGAATTTATTTGCTTAGGAGGCACAACATCTTCTTGTATATGTTTTAATGCAATAGACACTGGTGACTCTGCCTCAAAGGGAAGTTTTCCTGTGGCCATTTCATATAAAACAACTCCTAAGGAATAAAGGTCTGTTCTAGCATCCACCATACTTCCCTTTGCTTGTTCTGGCGAAAAATAATGAGCAGATCCCATTATTGTTGTAGTATTAGTTATTGTTGCTGAAGAAGCTGATTTAGCTATTCCAAAATCTGTTACTTTTATTCTGCCATCTTTCATAACCATTATATTTTGAGGCTTAACATCTCTATGAATTATTTTATTTTTATGAGCACAATCAAGGGCTTTAGCTATTTGAATTGCTACATCAATTGTTGAATCGAAATTAAGCCTTCCATATTCTCTTATTATGTCTTTTAATGTTTTTCCATCAACATATTCCATAACAATGTAATTTAAATCATCTTGTTTGCCAACATCTAAAATATTAACTATATTAGGATCAGATAAAGCAGCAATTGCAGTTGCTTCTCTTGTAAATTTCCCTACAATTTCTTCATTGTCTGCAAATTCTTTTTTTAATATTTTTACTGCAACAAATCTGTTAAGCTTATTACATCGTGCTTTGTAAACAACGGCCATTCCGCCTTCGCCAATCTTTTCTAGAATTTCATATCTATCTCCTAAAATTTGGCCTATCATTCTATTCATCTCCTCCAAACAACAAAACTGTTATATTATCTCTGCCGCCATTATTTTTTGCTTCTAATACTAGTTTTTCGCAAGCATTTTTTAAAGATTTTGCACTATTTAAAATTTCTAATACTTCATTCTTTTGAATTTCATTTGTAAGTCCATCAGAGCAAAGCATTATAATATCATCCTTTAAAATATCTATTTCAAAAACATCAATAAGAATCTTTTTACTTGTTCCTACAGCCCTTGTAATTATATTTTTTTTAGGATGATTAAATGCTTCCTCTTCTGAAATAGTGCCAAGATCAAGAAGTTCCTGCACAAGCGAATGATCTTTAGTTATTTTTTTTATTTTATTATTTCTAATTAAAAAGCATGAACTATCACCAACATTAGCTACAAAACCTTTATTATTAATAACAAGACAAGCAGTAACTGTAGTTCCCATTCCATTTAATTTTTCACTAGTACTTGCAAAATCATATATTGCATTATTAGCTGTTTTAATGGCTTTTTTTAAAATTTCATTGTAATTCTTGTTATTTATATTTTCTGATATATAACTTACAATTGCTTCTACAGCCATTTTGCTTGCCACTTCACCAGCATTGTGACCGCCCATACCATCTGCCACAACATATATTTTATAATTTTCCTTTTCTAAATATCCAGCATAATCTTCATTTAAGCTTCTTTTATTGCCAATATCACTAATCATACTAATCATGCTATTATCCCCCTTTTCCTTTGGGTTACCTTAATCTTTCTTCTCACTTATATAACTTCTTCTTAATTGGCCACATGCTGCATTTATATCACTGCCCATTTCTCTTCTTACTGTTACTTCAATGCCTGACTTTTTTAAAGTTTTTTCAAATTCATCTATAGATTTATCTGTTGACCTTTTAAAATCATTTTCTACTACCTGATTTACAGGAATAAGATTTACATGACACAATATCCCATGAAGAAGTTTTCCAAGGGATTTGGCATCTTCAATTGAATCATTTACATCTTTTACTAATGAATATTCAAAAGATATTCTTCTGTTTGTTTTTTTTATATAATTTCTACAAGCCTCTAAAATTTCACTTATAGAATACTTATTAGCAATTGGCATAATAAGCTTTCTCTTCTCATCACTAAAGGCATGAAGAGAAATGGCAAGAGTAATACTTAAATCTTCATCTGCAAGCTTATAAATGTTAGGTACAATACCACATGTTGAAAGCGTTATATGCCTTTGGCCTATATTCAATCCGTATTCAGCATTGGCTAGCCTTATAAATTTTACTACATTATCATAATTATCTAAAGGTTCTCCACTTCCCATTAAAACTATATTAGATATTCTCTCACCAGTAATTTTTTGAGCTAAAATTACTTCGCCTAAAATTTCGCCTGCTGACAAATCTCGAACTTTGCCATTTAATGTAGAAGCACAGAACTTACAACCCATAAGGCAACCTACTTGAGTGGATACACATATTGAATTTCCATGTTTATATTTCATAACAACACACTCAATTATATTGCCATCTTTATACTCAAGCAAAAACTTTTTAGTTCCATCAATTTTAGATGTGTATTCATAAGTAACCTTCGGTATTCCAATATAAAAATTATTATTTAATTTTTCTTTTAAAGTTTTAGGAATGTTTTTCATTTCATCAAAAGTAAAAATTCCCTTATATAGCCACGACATTACTTGCTTGCTACGAAATTTACTTTCTTTATTGCATTCCATCCACTGGGATAATTCTTCTAATGAATAGTCTAATAAATTATCCATATATAACTCCTATTTTTTAATGAATTTTGTCACAAAGAATCCATCCATTTCACTATCAGGGAAAATAGTAAGAGATCCTTCTCTATCATATTTTAAGTTTCTACCTTTACCAACAAAGAAAGTAACAATTTCTGCATCCTTATGATTTTCTAAAAACCACTTTACATTTTCTTCATTTTCTTCTTTATTTAATGTACAAGTCGAATAAACCATTACTCCGCCAATTTTTAAATATTCCCAAGCATTATTCATAATTTCCCTTTGAATTGGCACAAGTTCCTTTAAATCTTTTCTCTTCTTATTCCATTTTATTTCAGGTTTCTTTCTTATAATTCCAAGTCCTGAACATGGAACATCTACTAAGATTCTATCAGCAATATTTATGTATTTAGAATTAATTTTAGTTGCATCCATTTGGCATAACTCAACATTTGTTATTCCAAGTCTATTACAGTTTTCTTTAACTAAATCAAGTTTATTTTCATGAAGATCAAATGCCAATACTTTACCTGTATTATTTAAAAGTTCTGCAATATGTGTAGTTTTTCCACCTGGGGCTGCACAAATATCTATAACAGTCTGTCCTTCTTCAATGTCTAATAGTGGTGCAACAAGCATAGCACTTTCATCTTGAACTGTTATTTTACCTTCAGCAAATAATTCATTTTTATCTACACCTTTTCCGCCTATAATTGTAATTGCTTCAGGACAAATTGATCCTTCATCTACTTCATAGCCATTATTTTCTAATGTCTCAAAAGTTTCCTCATAATCAGCTTTTAAATCATTTACTCTTACTGTAACAGATGGTACATTGTTTAATCCTTTTAATATTTCAAGAGTTTCCTTTTCACCATATTGCTTAATAAACATTCTTATCATCCATGGTTCAAAAGATAAATCATAAGCAATTTGGTCTATTTTATTTCTAAATTGAATATCATAATTACCTTCCTTACTTACAAAATTACGTAAAATTCCATTGACAAGTTTCCCATCTTGTTCTGAAACTTCTTTTGCCATTTCTACTGCTTCATTACATGCTGCATAAGAAGGAACTTTATCTAAAAACTTCATTTGATAAACTGAAACTCTCAAGATATTAAGAGTAGTTTTTTCCATTTCTGATATATCTCTTACGAAACTCTTTATTATCATGTCTATTGTTTTTAGTCTTCTTAATGTGCCATAAACTATTTCAGTAACTAAAGCTTTATCTACATCAGATAAATCTGACTTGTTTAGTTCATTTGATAAAATTATATTTGAGTATGCACCTTCGTTTATAATTCTATCTAAGGTTTTAACCGCAATGTTTCTACTATTCATATTTTTACCTCTTAATCATTTCTATTATTTATAACAATTAATCTAATTAATTGTAAAATTGACATTAATGCTGCTGCAACATATGTTAATGCTGCTGCTGACAAAACTTTTTTAGCTCCATCTAATTCATCGCCATATAATATATTTCTAGATGATAAAATTTTAAGTGCCCTATTTGATGCATTAAATTCAACTGGCAATGTAACAATTTGAAATATCATAGCTACTGCAAAAAGTATTATTCCAATCTTAGCCAAAAATTGGCTTCCAAAAAATAACCCTAGCATAAACATAATAATCCAAGCATTAGAACTAAAATTAACTATTGGAATAATTGAATTTCTAACCTTAAGTGGTTCATAAGATGTACTATGCTGAATTGCATGACCTACTTCATGAGCTGCAATTCCAGCAGCTGCAATTGATGATCCAAATGCAACCTCTTTAGATAAAGTTAGTATCTCACTTTTAGGATTGTAATTATCTGAAAGTTCAGCATTAGAATAGGCAATTTTAACATTATATAAACCAGCTTCATTTAGCATTAATCTTGCAACTTGCTCACCTGTATAACCATTTCTATTTCTTACTTTCTTAAAATAATTATAACGAGAACTAACCATACCTTGAGCAATTATCCCAATTATTATTCCTGGAATTAACAAAATCATTGTACTATCAAATAAAAACATATAAATTCCTCCTATCTTAAAAGAATGTCATTATCAAATTTATGTCCATTTATATATTGTTCAATAGTTAGTGGTTTTCCATTTGGAAATTGAACTTTAGTAATTTGAAGAATATTTTTCTTGCAAGCTACCTTAAGTCCTTTTTTATCCACACTTATTATACTACCTGGTTTCTTATCTGTCTCTACTTTAATTACATTTGCCTCAAAAATTTTCATTTTTTGATCTTTGTATGTAGTATAAGCAATAGGCCATGGATTTAAACCTCTAATTAAATTATTAATATCAGATGCGCTTTTATTCCAATCTATTTTTGCTATTTCTTTATTTAACATCTTAGCATAAAAAGTATCATTGCTTTGTTTTACTCTATGAATTTGACCTTTTGAATATCCTTCTATTGTTTCTACTAAAAGATCTGCTCCTCTTTCTTTTAGAATATCATATAATTCTCCTGCTGTCATTTTTTCAGATATTTCAACCTTATTCTGAAGAAGTATGTCACCAGTATCTAACCCTTCATTCATTAGCATGGTTGTATTACCAGATTCTTTTTCTCCATTTATAATAGCCCACTGAATAGGTGCAGCACCTCTATACATAGGAAGAAGAGAACCATGAAGATTAATGCAACCATACTTTGGAATATCTAAAACTTCTTTTGTTAAAAGCTGACCAAATGCTACAACAATAATAAAATCAGGCTTTAGTTCTTTTAAAATATTTATACATTCTCTATCATCCTTTAATTTTTCAGGTTGATAAACTGGTATATTTTTTGATAATGCTGCTTCTTTCACATCAGAAAAAGCTAATTTTTTTCCTCTTCCCTTTGGTCTATCTGGTTGAGTAAAAACAGCTGATACATTATATTTTGTACTTAATGTAAGTAATGATGGAACTGCAAAATCAGGAGTTCCCATAAATACTATGTTCATAAAATCACTCCTTATTTTACATGATCTATATATAAAATTCCATCAAGATGGTCATTTTCATGACATACAGCTCTTGCAAGAAGTTCTTCAGCTTCTAATATAAATTCTTCACCTTTTTCATTTAATGCTTTAACTTTTACATAGTTAGGTCTTTCAACCTCTTCACTTTTACCTGGAAGACTTAAGCATCCTTCTTCACCAATTTGACTCCCCTTTGCTTCCAAAATTTCTGGATTAATAAATACCTTAAGTCCAGTATCATCATAAATATCAATTACAAATATTCTTTTTAAAATCCCTACCTGAGGTGCCGCAATTCCAACTCCATCAGCTTTATACATAGTTTCAGCCATATCCTGTATTAATGTAATGATGGACTTATCTATTTTTTCTACCTTTCTACATTTTTTTCTAAGTATTTCGTCCCCTTCAATTCTTATATTTCTAAGTGCCATTAATTTCACCTTCCTAAATCATATTATTTGGATTTATATCTATACTTATTCTTATTTCATTATATACACTCTTTCCTAAATGATAAAGTATATCTTTAACTTTTTTTGCAAATTCTAAATCAAATGTACCTTTAATTATTATTTGCCACCTAAATTTTCCCTTAATTTTTGAAATAATACATGGTGATGGTCCTAAAATTTCCATATAATTAGCTTCTTCAATATCTAAAAGACCTTTTTTTATTTTGTTCATAAAATCCCTTAAAAGATTTTCATTTACACTTGAACAATTTATAAGTAAAATCTTCGAAAAAGGTGGATAATTCATAATCTTTCTTATTTTTATTTCATCATTAAACATACTATCATAATCATTTATTGCAGCATATTTTAGTATTTTACTTTCAGGTGTATATGTTTGAACTAGTACCTCTCCCTTGTCATCTCCTCTTCCAGCTCTTCCAGATACTTGGGTTACAATTTGATATGTTCTTTCTTGAGATCTATAATCTGGTATATTAAGAGACATATCAGCGGCTAATATTCCAACTAAAGTAACATCTTTAAAATCAAGACCTTTAGAAACCATTTGAGTTCCTATTAATATATCTGCTTCATGATTTTTAAAAGCATTATAAATTTTTTCATGAGAATCTTTATATCTTGTAGTATCAACATCCATTCTTAATATTCTTGCATGTTTAAAATATTTTTTCACTTCAGTTTCAACTCTTTCTGTTCCTGCCCCAAAAAACTTTACATATTTGCTACCACATTTAGGACAAATTCTAGTTTGCCTAATGGTTCTACCGCAATAATGACAAACTAAATATCCACTTTTATGATAAGTCATTGCAATATCACATTTTTCACACTTAAATACATAACCACATTTTCTACAAGACACAAAAGTTGAAAAGCCTCTTCTATTTAAAAATAAAATAACTTGCTTGTTTTGCTTTAATGTTTCACTAATTTTTTCTCTTAAAGATCTACTTAAAAGAGACATATTACCTTCCTTTAGTTCTTTTCTCATGTCAATTATATGAACTCTTGGAAGTGATTTATTATTAACTCTTCTTTTTAATTCTATTAACTTAAGCTTTTTACATAAGCATTTATAATAACTTTCAATTGATGGAGTTGCGGATGCGAAAACATACTTGCAGTTTTTTATTTTACTTAACTCTTCTGCGACTTCTCTTGTATCATATTTAGGATTTTGTTCTGACTTATATGTATTTTCATGTTCTTCATCTACAATTATTATTCCAAGATCCTTCATTGGAAGAAATATAGCACTTCTAGCACCTACCACAAGTCTTGCTTTTCCTTCTTTAATTCTAAACCATTCATCATATCTTTCACCTATAGATAATCTACTATGAAATAAAGCTACATCTCTTCCAAATCGTCCCTTAAACCTTTCTATCATTTGAGGAGTAAGTGCTATTTCCGGAACCAATATTATTGCTGACTTTCCTAAACTTAAAATATGCTTAACAATGCTCATATAAACTTCTGTTTTACCAGAACCTGTAACGCCTTTAATTAAGAAGCCCTTTTCTTTTGAATTTATAACTTCTAAAACTGCATTTTCCTGATCCTTATTTAATTTTTTTTCTATATCCGTATTAAAATCTCTAGTATTATACCTATAAACAATATCTTCTGTAACTTTTAATATTCCCTTTTCAATAAGCTTATTAATTGCATATATAGAGAAACCTTTTTCCTTTGATAATTCTGTTTTTGTATAAATCCCATTATTTTCACTAACAAACTTATATAAATTAAAATATATACTTTTTTCTTCTAATTCCTTTGGCAATGGAAGAGAAATTGAAATAACTTTTTTCTTTTTACTTTTTTCTCCTTTCATAATACCTGCAGGTATTATTGCCCTTATTGCATCAATGTATTTACATAAATATTTTTTTCTCAAAAAATCTATAATTTTCAAATCATCTCTAGACAAAATAGGCTCTTCATCCATAAGTTTATTAATTTTTTTTATGCTTTTTATGGGTTCATTAAGATCACATTTAAGACCTACTATAAATCCTTCTACAAGCCTTGTTCTAAAAGGCACCTTAACTCTATAACCCACTTTAATTATTTCATTATCTTCAGTCTTTACTAAATACGTAAAGGGTTTATCAATGGAAACAGCATCACTATTTATTATTACTTCTGCATAAATATCTATCATTTACAAGCCCCTCTATATAAGAAAAAGCGCAAATTAGCGCTTCTCCATAATAATATCAAACAAAGTTCTTGCTACACTTCTTTTACTCATTTTTTCTAAAGGCACTAAATTTCCATCCTTTGATATTATGGTAACTTTATTATCATTAGATGCAAAACCTATATCTTTAGCTGTAATATCATTAGCTAATATATAATCAAGATTCTTTCTTTGTAACTTACCCTTAGCATTTTCTAATAAGTTTTCACTTTCAGCTGCAAATCCAACTAATATTTGATGTGTCTTTTTTTCTCCTAAAGACTTAAGAATATCTCTATCTCTAGTTAAAACAAGGTTTAAATCTCCAGAAGATTTTTTTATTTTTTGATTTGAAAATTCTTTTGCTTTATAATCAGCTACAGCTGCTGCCTTTATAACAATATCCATATTATCATAAACTTTAAAAACCTCATTATACATTTGTTCATTTTCTGTTACTTTAATAAAATTTATTCCTTCTGGAGCCTTTAAATTTGTTGGTCCAGATATCAAAGTAACATTTGCGCCTCTGTTTCTTGCTTCTATTGCAATTTCATATCCCATTTTACCAGTTGAATTATTTGATATAAATCTTACTGGATCAATGTTTGCTCTTGTTGGTCCTGCTGTTACTAACACATTTTTGTTAAACAAATCTTTTTTATCATATAGCTCTTGAAGTACTCTATCTACAATAATATCTGGCTTAGGGAATTTACCTTTGCCAGTATCACCACATGCAAGTCTTCCAGAATCAGGTTCTATAAATTTATAACCATATTCCTTAAGCTTTTTTATATTTCCTTGAACTATTACATTTTCATACATATTTGTATTCATAGCTGGTGCAAAAATAACTTTTGCTTTTGTTGCCATAATAGTTGTAGATAACATATCATCAGCAATACCATTTGCTACTTTTCCTATTATATTTGCAGTAGCTGGTGCTACTAAAAACAAATCTGCTTTTTTTGCTAGGCTAATATGTTGTATTTCCCAAGCTTTTGGTTCATCAAACATACTTACAGTAACAAGATTTTGACTTATTGACTGAAATGTAAGGAGAGATACAAATTCTGTTGCAGACTTAGTCATAATAACATGAACATTTATGTCCTTTTTTCTCAAAGCACTTATTACATCAAGTGCCTTATACACAGCAATACCGCCAGTTACTCCAATAACTACAGTTTTATTTTTATACATATTACTTATTTGTATCAAGGACCTTTTCATATGTTACAATTCCTTGATCCACCTCATTAATTGCTTCTGTTAATGGCTTATTTGATTCTACTTTTACTTGTGGAGTACTTCCTCCTATTATTTGCCTAGCTCTTTTTGATGTTACTATAACTAGAGAATATCTATCCTCTACTTTTTTTAATAATTCTACTACTGATGGATTAATCATTGAATCATTCATTTTTTAAACCCTCCTCAAAATCTAAAATTGTTCCTCTAATTTTATCTACTCTGCATTCTTCTGCAAAAATTATATTTTCTACCTTTTGTACTGCTTCATCAACAACATCATTTACCACACAATAATTATATTTTGAAATATAATTTATCTCTTTATATGCTGTTTGGAATCTAACTGCAAGAGTTTCTGGTGTTTCTGAACCCCTTCCAATAATTCTATTTTTAAGCTCTTCCATTGATGGTGGTACAATAAAAATAAATACGCCTTCTTCAAAATTCTTTTTTACTTGAAGTGCTCCTTGAATATCTATTTCTAAAATAACATTTTTGCCTTGATCTAACAATTCATGTATGTTAGCTTTAGGTGTTCCATAGTAATTTCCATGTACCTTAGCCCATTCAAAAAATTCATTATTATCTACTTTTTTTAGGAATTCTTCCTCACTTAAAAAATAATAACTTACTCCATCTACTTCTCCATCACGTGGTTTTCTTGTTGTTGCAGAAACAGATATATGTAAGTTTTTATTTTTATTTAAAAGTGCCTTACATATTGTACCTTTTCCAGCTCCTGACGGACCAGAAATTACAACTAAAACTCCTTTGTTTTTCATTTTACTCAACCTCTTCCTCTACTATTTCATCCTTGTTACTTAATCTATGTGCAACTGTTTCAGGTTGTACGGCAGATAAAATTATATGATCAGAATCTGTTATTATTACAGCTCTTGTTCTTCTACCATATGTAGCATCAATAAGCATTCCCCTATCTCTTGCTTCTTGAATTATCCTTTTTATTGGAGCTGACTCAGGACTGACAATGGCAACAAGTCTATTAGCAGATACAATATTACCAAATCCTATATTTATAAGTTTTATATCCATAAATTCCTCCTATTTTATTATGTGTTTTTGTAAAATAAATAAACACATTTTATAAATCAAAAATTATTATTCTATATTTTGAACTTGTTCTCTTATTTTTTCTAATATATTTTTATTATCTATAACTAAGTTTGTAAGTTCAATATTATTTGATTTTGATCCCATTGTATTTGTTTCTCTATTCATTTCTTGAATAATAAAATCAAGCTTTCTGCCTATTGGCTCATTTAAATCTAAGGTGTCTTTCATTTGACTTATATGACTATTTAATCTTGTTATTTCTTCATCTATTGCAACTTTATCAGCAAATATTGCAACTTCTGTCATTATTCTATCTTCATTTAATGCCATATCAGAAGTAAGTTCTTTTATTCTTTCTGTTAATTTTTCTTTATAATTAACAGGAAATTTTTGTGACAAGCTAAAAATTTCTTTAACATTTTTCTCAATATCTGATATTTTTAAAAGTATATCTTCTTTAAGCTTGTCTCCCTCTTTTTCCCTCATTTTAAGCATATCTTCTATTGTATTATTAAGAAGCAAGAATAATTCATCTTTAAATTCATCAATTTCTTCTTCTTTTGCTTCTAAGGTTACAACATCTTGAAATGAAGCTATTTTAGAAACAGAAATATCATTCTTTAAATTAAATTCATCTTTTATTTTTAAAAGGCAATCTAAGTAAGACTTTGCAAGGTCTAAATCTAATTTACATATTCCGCTACTACTATTTAAATTTTTATAAGTAATAAATAAATCTACTTTTCCTCTTTTTATTTTTTTGGATACTAAATTTCTAATTTCTTGTTCTAGAGGATTAATAAACTTAGGCATTCTAATATTTAAATCTAAATATCTATTATTTACACTTTTCATTTCAATAGATAACATATATTTTTCATTTTCACTGCTTTGAGCTCTACCAAAACTAGTCATACTTCTAACCAAATTAATCACATCCTTTTGCTCTAAGCTGTATTTCTTAATATATAATAAATTATTTATTTTTTTAGGTCAATAGTTTGTTAACAGAATGTTAACATTTAATTTTATTAATTCTTAATTTCATAGCTAAATATTGTTGCCTAATTAAAAATCTAATATATCTTCATCATAATCTACATTATCAATGTTAAATCCAAACATATGATAGAAATCTTCATAATAACCATCTATGTCTGCATATTCTCTTATATTTTCAGTGTTTATTAAATTATAATTTTCTATAACTTTATTTTGAACCTCTTCTTTCATTTCATAGTCATCTAATCTTATTAAACTTCCTGCATTTACAGAAGGATTACTGTTATTAAACTTATTACTATATAATCTATACATTTGTTCTATACATCCCTCATGAAGATTCTTTTGTTTCATTACTTTATAAAGAATAGAAATATAAAGTGGAACTATGGGAATTGCAGCACTTGCAGCTGTAACTAAAGCTTTATTTACTGATATATAAGCCTTAACATTTAAATCCTTAAGATCATTATTTATTTTATAACATGTTTCACATAAATTCTTTTTAGCCATGCCAATTGTTCCTGAATAGTAAATAGGATAAGTAAGTTTAGGTCCTATATAAGAATAAGCTATTGTTTTTGCTTCATTTGACAAAACATCAGCATCTTTTAAAGCTCTAAGCCATAATAGCCAGTCCTCTCCCCCCATAACCTTTACTGTGCTTTCTATTTCTTCTTTATTTGCCACTGGAATAGTAACTTTATTTATTGTATTATCTCTTAAATCAAGAGATTTATTGGTAAATTCTTTATCTATTGTTTTTAATGTAGATGAATATACATGTCCATCTTCTGTTATTCTCTTAGGTGCTGCTAAGCTATAAATAACTAAATCTATTTTCCCTAAATCTTTTTTTATTTTTTCTATAGCTTCATTTTTTATTTTTCTTGAAAAGGCATCACCATTTATTGTTTCTGCATAAAGCCCATCTTTTTTGGCAAATTCCTCAAAATATTTCGTATTATAATATCCTGCTGTGGCTGTTCTTTTAGAACTTGACTCTTTTTCAAACATAATTCCAAGAGTATTAGCATCAGCACCATATGATAATGATATTCTTGAAGCTAATCCATATCCTGTGGATGCTCCAATAATTAATACATTTTTAGGACATTTAAATTTCCCTTTACTTTTTACGTATTTAATTTGATTTTTTATATTTTCTTTACATCCTTTAGGATGTGCTGTTGTACATATAAACCCTCTAACCTTAGGACTAATTACCATATTATCACTCTCCAAAATACTTTGATTATCAAAGCAACTTTATCATATTGATTTTTTCATTACAAATAAGCATCTTTCATATTTGTTATTTTACATAAAGATTTCCTTTCAAGAAATATAAAATCTGACATAACAAATCCTTTTTCAGAACAAACTGCATATTTGCCACATTTTCTTACTATATATTTTATTTTTTCATATATATTAGAAATATTAAAAATATTACATATTTCATCTATATAATTTTCGTCTGCTAAAAATATTTCTTCATAATCAAATGGAATAATAACTTTACCATTTAATAAAAGGCCATTTTTTCCTTCCTTATTTGCGAGAATAAATTTATTATCCTCTGAAAAGCTGACTAAATGATTATACATGCATTTTGTTACTATATTGTCATGAAAATATCCTACATAATCATTCATCTTAAAAATAATCAACCCTTCTTCATTTTCATAAATATCATCATATCTATTTCTTGTTATAAGTTTCCCATATGTATCTGCTAAAGCACATTTATCATCTCTAAAAAATACAAAATACTTTTTTAATTTCTTAACATTTGTATAATGTTTATCTTTTATTATGTTATCGTATATATCATCATTTTCTATATTCAAAATAAAATAATGATTGTTATATGACTTAATAATATATCCCTTATTATCTTCAAGTACTTTTTCAATAGAATAATACATTAAATCTCCATCTATAACTCGCCTATTATTTATATCTACACATATTATGTCCTTATCATTAAATCTTGTACCCTTAAAAATGCATCTTTTACTTTCTAAGTTTATCATCTTAAATTTAGAATTATTGTCTAAAGTAAACAAGCATTTATCATTACTATATACATAACAATTTTTGTCTGTCTTACAAACCATATACAATCCCTTATTATAAACAATTATTTCGTTAAAAACATAATTAGTTATTACTTTGTCACAACTTGCTACCCCTTTAAGTCCATTAATTGTATATATAAAAATATATTTTCTTAATTTTTCATTAGCCACTTTTATTTCATCACATATACATTGAATAATGAACTGTTTTTTATCTAAACTATATAAACCATATTTGTTTTCCTTTTTTAATATAACTATATTTTTTTTGCCATAACACTCAACAAACTTCACTTCATCATACTCTGGCACTGCCAAAAACTCACCAGTAAAAATATTTAATAATCCAAGTTTATTTTCCTTATTAATGACAAAAATATTTTTAGATGATAATTCTTTTCCTTCCATATAATATTCATTAGAAGAAAATTTATATTCTAACAATACCTTTGAATTAATATAATTGTAAATTGTGATAACATTATTTTTAAGCATCGCAATTATTCTATCATCATAATAAAATACATCTTCATATTCACAATCAAGAACATATGTATTTTTTAATATATTATATATTCCTATTTTTTCATTATCTTTAATAATTATGTTATTACCTTCCATAACAGAAATTATTTTTTCTGCTTTTACTTTAGATATAATCACATCTTTGTCGTAATTATAAATATATATATATTCACCTTTCTTTAATACAAAGGCATTAAATTTAAACTGACTATTTTTTTCAATTTTTTCATATTCACATGGAATGTATATTCTTGAAGATAATAAAGACGCAAGGCCAAACAATCCATCTCTCTCTATTTTTATATATTCTTTGCTATAGGAATTAATTTCTTCACTATTTAGAGAAATATCTATTGCATCACTTGATATTTCAAATCCCATTTTACGCAAATTATCAGCATAAAAATTAGCTTCTATAAATTTAGTTTGTTCATTTAATGATTTTAATATTTTTATATCATTTTCATTTAATTTATTTGCATAAAAATCTTGAAGAGATTCATTTTCTGTATATATATCTTTTTTTAAACCTTCTTTACTTACTTCATCCATTATATCACCTCATAATGTTTAATTATAAAAGCTATCACAAAACAAAATTTTTCTTTATTTTGTGATAGCCAGCCTTAAATTCATAAAAAATAACTTTATTGCTTTCTCTTATTAAAATTAATTACATATTCTTTAAATTCAGCCCTAGGTAAAGGTCTTGAAAAATAATTACCTTGTACATAATTACACTCTAATTCTTTAACTTTTTGTAGTTGTTTTTCAGTTTCTACACCTTCTACAACTATTTCAAGATTTAACTTTTTTATCATTGCTATAGTACTTTCTAAAGCAACCATAGCTCTTTCATCCTTTAATGCTGTCCAAAATATGTTTTTATCTATTTTAACAATTTTAAATGGAAGCTCTAACATATAATTCATATTAGAATATCCTGTTCCATAGTCATCTAATGAAAACTCAATTCCTAATTTATTAAGTTCAATAACATTATTATTTAACATCTCAACCCTATTAGCAGCTGCAGTTTCAGTAATTTCCAAATTAATTTCACTTGGATTAATATTGTAGGTATTCATAATTCTTTTTAATTTTTGCACCAAATTATTTTCCATACATTGCACAACTGACAAATTAACTTCTATATATTTTATTCCAAGCAAACTTAAACTACTTGTTTTCAGAAACCTGCAGACTTTTTCAAAAACGCATTCACCTATTTTTAATATACTTCCATCTTCTTCCGAAATAGGAATAAACTCCTCAGGTGAAATATAGCCAAGAGATCTATCATTAAGTCTAACAAGAGCTTCTGCAGAAATAATTCTATTTTCCTCTACTGAATAAATAGGCTGATAAACAACTGAAAATTCATCTTCATCCAATGCGCGCCTTACAAGTTTTTTTACTTCTCTTATTCTATTTCTATTACTTATATCAAGATCAGATACTTGCAATATTTTTTTAGGAATTTTAAAACCTTCAGTACGTATATATTCTATATAATCTAAAAGCATTTCTATTGAATTAAAATCCTTCTTATATTTTAATGCACATAAATGTGCAGAAAATTTAATAGACATTTTTTGAAGATTCCATGGTTTTTCAAACCTTTTATTGATAGTTTTTAGATAATTTTCCACATGAGATTCATATTTCTTATTATATACTATACAAAATGTACTATCTGTAAATCTGAAAAGTTCATTATTTCTAAAGGAGTTTCTAAGATAATCAATAATTCTTACTTTTATTTCTTCATTGTACTTTGCATCAAAAGTTTTATTTATAAGTTTAAAATCATCAATGTAAACAACAATTACAGAAAAATTCATATTTGAATTTATCTTATTTGAACACACTTCTATAAAAGCTCTTTTATTAAATGCCCCTGTAGCAGAGTCTGTAAGTTCCTCTGTATTATGAACTGTACCAACAAGAATAGTAATACCAAGAGCAGAAAAAAATGTTTCAATTAGTATCTCTGGATAAAAATACTGAATTACAAGACCTACTACTCCTAAAATAAATAGTGCATATGAAGCAAAACGCTTTTGAAAAGGTATATTCTTTCTAAAGGTAAATATATTAGCTATTCCAAGAACTATATAAAATAACGCTATGGCATACATTATACCTATTAAATTACCTCTACTATAAACACCATTTACATCCACCTTAAATATAATATTGAATTTTATACTTAAAAATATAAGCACATAGTCTATTATTAAAGGAACAATTAAAACAATGTTCTTTGGTTGTGAAAAATCATAATCCTTTCTTCCAAGCAAAATATTATAAAATAAATATGTAATTGTTGCTCCAATATGAAAAACAAAATATCCAATTGTGAAAAAAATCATAAGTCTCCTTGAAATGCCAGTATTTATAGGTGAATTCCAACACATTGCAATATCAAATAATGCTGAAATAAGAGTCGTCCAAATCATTGCACTTAAAAGAGAATTTCTTCTATCCTTTATTCTTTTTTTAGTATATATAGACATAAGCAGTGCACTAAGTAATAAAGCTGCACTTACTTCAAAATTAATATTGTACATTTGCTGCTCCTAAATTATATATTATACAAATATATACTATTTTATTGTTTGCCAAAAACTCCTACACTATCTATTATATCAATATTAGAAAAAATTTCTAGCTTTTTACCATAATTATATTACTTTTATAAAATATTACTTTTATGTAGGTAATATTATTTATTTATAGCAAGCAAAAGTTCTCTTAATATTTTACAGGCAATTGCTGTTGATCTACCACTTTGATCATACATTGGACTAAGTTCAACAATATCAAATCCTACTATGTTTAGTTTAGAAACTTCAATTATTGCACTTAAAAGTTCCATAAATCTAACGCCACCAGCTTCTGGAGTCCCTGTTCCCGGAAATTCTGAGGGATCTAAAACATCTAAGTCAATTGTAAAATATACAGGTTTTCCTTTTAAAGCTTCACAAGCTTCCCTTAATCCATCAAAATTAAACTTTGTAAGTTTTGTATGATTTTTAGCAAATTCAAATTCATATTTTTCTCCAGATCTAATTCCAAATTGATAAATTCTATTATCTCCTACCTCATCATAAATTCTTTTAACAACTGTAGCATGAGAAAGAGTTTCACCTAAATAATCTTCCCTTAAATCTGTATGGGCATCAAAATGAATCACACATATATCATCATATATCTTATGTACACCTTTAAAAGCTCCTAATGTTACAAGATGCTCTCCACCAAGCATACATGGTATTTTTTTATTTTTACATATTTCAAATGTTAAATTTTCAATATCTGAAAGGACTTTTTCAGTATTACCAAAAGGAAGTTCTAAATCACCAGCATCATATATATTATATGATGTTAAATCCTTATCTTGGTATGGACTATAGGTTTCTATTCCATAAGATTCTGATCTTATGGCTTTACTTCCAAATCTTGTTCCTGGTCTATAGGATGTTGTTCCATCAAAAGGTGCTCCAAAAATTACTATATTAGATTTTTCATAAGTACTTTCACATGAAATAAATGTTTCTTTACAATTATCTATCATTTTCAACCACCATTAATTCCTTAACATAATTTGGCAGAGCAAAAGCTCCTTTATGAAGCTCAGTATTATAATACTTAGTTTTAATATTAAGTTTATTCCAAGCTTCCTCATTGAAATCTTTTATAGGATCATACTTTTTTGATGCAAAGCCAAAAAGCCAATGTCCAGATGGATATGTTGGAATGTGAGCTTGATAAACCTTTGAAATTTTAAAAGTTTCATCTATTCTTTTATGAGCTCTTTTCATAGAATTTGCATAATCTCTATAGTAATCACTTTCATGCTGATTTACAAGTATACCATCATCTTTTAAAGCTCTAAAGCAATTTCCATAAAATTCTTTTGTGAACAATCCTTCACCAGGTCCAAAAGGATCTGTAGAATCTACAACTATCAAATCATAATAATTGTTTTTATTTCTTATAAACTTAAGACCATCTTCATAAAAAATTGTAACTCTTTCATCATCAAGCTTTGAAGATAAACTTGGAAGATACTTCCTACAAGCCGAAACTACTTCTTTATCTATTTCCACCATATGAATTTCTGAAATATTATCATATCTAGTAAGTTCTCTTACACTTCCTCCATCTCCGCCACCAATAACTAAAACCTTTTTAATATTAGGATTAACTGCCATTGGAACATGAATTATCATTTCATGATAAATAAACTCATCCTTTTCTGTTACCATCATAAGTCCATCTAATGTTAAAAACTTACCAAATTCATTACTTTCCATTATATCAATTCTTTGAAATTCACTTTGCTTTGTAAAATGCTGTTTGTCTACTCTTATTGAAAAACGAACATCTTTTGAATGTTCTTCAGTATACCATAATTCCATTTTTACTACTCCTTTAAAACATTAATAAACTCGATTTTTTCATCTTGTGTTCCTGTTAAAGAGCATCCTTTCATTTTTGCATAAGAAATATATTCAAGTATTTCTTTAGTTATTCTTTCCCCTGGCGCAAGTATAGGAATTCCAGGCGGATAACACATTACAAATTCACAAGATACTTCCCCAATACTTTCATTTATAGGAAGTACAATTTTATTTCCATAAAAAGCATCTTTAGGAGACATTACTACTTCAGGTTCTATATATTCATGATCTATCATACCAGTTTTATCCTTGCTATAAATTCTTTTTATATCTGATAAAGCTGAAACAAGCCTCTCAATAGCAAATTTAGTATCTCCAACAGAAACAATTGCAAGAAAATTACCTAAATCTCCAAATTCAATTTGAATATCATATTCATCTCTAAGTATTGAATACACTTCTATTCCTGCAAGACCCATACCTAAAGTATTTACAGAAAGCTTTGTTATATCAAAATCAAAAAAATCCTTTTTATTTATAAGTTCTTTTGAATAAGCGTAAAAGCCGCCAATTTCATTTATTTCCTTTCTTGCATATTCAGCCAAATCTATTATTTTGTCAATCATTTTGCTTCCATTTACCGCAAGATTTCTCCTTGAAATATCAAGAGATGAAAGGAGAAGGTATGATGCACTAGTTGTTTGCATTAAATTTATAATTTGATGAACATATCCTTTATTTACATCATTATTAATTAAAAGTATTGAACTTTGAGTAAGAGAACCACCAGTTTTATGCATAGAAACAGCAGCCATATCTGCTCCTGCTTCCATAGCAGATGTTGGTAAATTATCATTAAAATAAAAATGAGTTCCATGGGCTTCATCAACAAGAACCTTCATTCCATAACTATGAGCAAGCTTTGTAATTTCTTTTAAATCGGAACATATTCCATAATATGTAGGATTATTTACAAGAACAGCCTTAGCATCCTTATTATTAATTATTGCCTCTTTTACATCATCAACAGACATACCTAAAGGAATACCTATTTTTTTATTAGTTCCTGGATTAACATATACAGGAATAGCACCACTTAAAATAAGTGCATTAATAGCGCTTCTATGAACATTTCTTGGCATTATTATTTTTTCTCCTGATTTGCAGCTTGACAAAACCATAGCCTGCACTGCAGAAGTTGTTCCATTTACCATAAAAAATGCATGTTTTGCTTTAAAGGCCTTTGCTGTAAGTTCTTCAGCTTCTTTTATTACCGATACTGGATGGCACAAATTATCTAAAGGTTTCATGGAATTCACATCAACTGTAAGGCAACTTTCTCCTAAAAACTCTGTAAGTTCTTTATTCCCTTTGCCTCTTTTATGCCCAGGCACATCAAAGGGTACAATTCTCATTTTTTTATATCTATTTAAAGCCTCATATATAGGCATACTTTCATTTGATAAATTTGACATTTACCTTTCTCCTTTACTAAAAAAGCAAATTTAGCAAGTCTTATTAAGACGTGCTATATTTGCATCAATAAATATTAGCTCCGCTAAATATTTCTATCATTTCTTTTCTTAAGCTATCTGTTATATCAAGCCTTTTTTTAGGGGGCAATTCATATACATCTGTATTAAAAAGATAATTTTGAAGATCTATCTCTTTTATAAGCATTTTTGTATGAAAAATATTTGCCTGATAAACATTAATATCTACTACATCGTATTTGTCTAATGTTTCCTTTGCAATATAATTTTGAATAGAATTAATTTTATGATCCATAAATAGCTTATGGCCATCTACACTTCTTGTAAAGCCCCTTACTCTATAATCAATAGTTATAATATCAGAATCAAAACTGCTTATTAAATAATCAAGCACATTTAAAGGTGATATCTGGCCACATGTAGACACATCAATATCTACTCTAAAGGTTGCAATTGAATTGTCAGGATGATACTCAGGATATGTATGTACCGTAACATGACTTTTATCTAAATGTGCCACAACAGAGTCTCTTGTAGATAATATTTCTGCTTCTTTTGAATTAATATTTTCATTTACATTCGAATATTTTCCAAGGTTACAAGATTTATCTATAAGTTTTGCAGGAAGTGCTCTTTCTGTAATTAAAACTGTAACACTTGCCCCTTGTGGATCATAATCCTGTTTTGAAATATTAAGCACATGAGCTCCCACCATTTCAGTTACTTTACATAATATTCTTGTTAATCTTTCTGAATTGTATTGTTCATCAATATATGCAATATAGTCTTTTTGTTCTCTTTCACTTTTAGCATAGCATACATCATAAATATTAAAACTTAATGTCTTAGTTAAATTATTGAAACCGTATAGTTTTAACTTATCACCCAACTTATTATCTTCTCCTTATATTATTAAAATTACTATTTTAGAAATTTAATTTGTATATTTTATGCTTTAGCAATCATTGTAGTGATAAACATAAAACATAAATTTTTAAAGTCTTGATTTAAAGTCATTATATCCAAATTCTTTAATTTTAATAACTTTTCCTTGAGTTTTTAAATAAATATTTGGAAGATTAATTCCATTAAATGTATTATTTTTAACCATAGAATAATGAGCCATATCTAAAAATATAACCTTATCTCCTATGCTTAATGGTTCTTTAAATGAATAATCACCAATTATATCACCTGCAAGACATGTAGGACCTGCGAATTTATAATTATACTCATAATCGTTTAAAAAAGAAGCACCTATTACTTCTGGTCTGTAAGGCATTTCTATTACATCTGGCATATGACAAGCAGCAGAAGCATCTAGCACAGCTATATCCATACCATTATGAACAATATCTAAAACTGTACTTACAAGATATCCAGTATTTAATGCTACAGCCTCTCCTGGTTCTAAATATATATCTACATTATATTTATTTTTCATATATAATATACTTTCTATAAGAGTTGCTATATCGTAATCATCTCTTGTTATATGATGGCCTCCTCCAAAATTCAGCCACTTCATGCCTTTTATATATTTAGAGAACTTTTTATCAACCACTTCAATAGTACGCTTTAATGTATCAGAATTTTGTTCACACATTGTATGAAAGTGAAGACCTGAAATTCCTTCAAGATCTTCCCCTTCTAAATTATCTAATGTTACACCTAGTCTTGAGTTTTTAAAACAAGGGTTATAAATATCTGTTTTTATTTCAGAATATTCAGGATTGATTCTAAGACCACATTCAATTTTTTTATTATATGTTGAAACAACATCTTTATATTTATTCCATTCATTCATAGAATTAAATACTATGTGATCAGAATATCTTAATATGTCCTGAAATTCATCTTCTCTATATGCAGGTGCATATATGTGAACTTCGCTTCCCATTTCTTCATATCCAAGCCTAGCTTCAAAAAGTGAACTTGATGTTACACCTTTTAAATATTTACTAATTAAAGGATAAACACTATACATAGAAAAACCCTTTTGGGCTAAAAGAATTTTACAACCTGTTCTATCTTGTACACCTTTAAGAACTTCTAGATTTTTAATTAAAAGTTCTTCATCTACTATATAGCATGGTGTTTTCAATTTATTTAAATCTATATTCACTGCTTCTACCTCATATTAATCAATTAGTTCAGGATCAAAGCTTTCTTTCCAAGGAAGTCCAAACTTATTAAGTGCATCCATAAATGGATCTGGATCAAACTCTTCTATATTATAAACTCCCTTCTTATTCCACTTACCAGTCATAAGCATCATAGCTCCTATCATAGCTGGTACACCTGTTGTATATGAAATAGCTTGTGAGCCAACTTCCTTATAACATTCTTGATGGTCACATACATTATATATATAATACTTTTTCTCCTTACCATCCTTTTTGCCTGTAAATATGCATCCAATATTTGTCTTTCCTTTAGTTCTTGGGCCAAGACTAGCAGGATCAGGTAAAACAGCCTTTAAAAATTGAAGAGGCACTATTTTTTGTCCTTCAAACTCTATAGGCTCAATAGATGTCATTCCAACATTTTGTAAAACATTTAAATGAGTTAGATACTTTTCTGAAAAAGTCATCCAAAATCTTATTTTTCTAATTCCCTTTATATTTAAAGCTAAAGATTCTAATTCTTCATGGTGAAGAAGATATATGTCCTTTGGTCCTATTTCCGGAAGATCATATACTCTTTTTATTGACATAGGTTCAGTTTCAATAAATTTACCATCTTCAAAATAACTTCCTTTAGCTGTTACTTCTCTAATATTTATTTCTGGATTAAAATTTGTTGCAAATGGATATCCGTGATCTCCTGCATTTGCATCTACTATATCTATAGTATTTATTTCATCAAAATGATGTTTCATTGCATATGCACTAAACACTCCAGTAACTCCTGGATCAAATCCACTTCCAAGAAGCGCAGTTATTCCAGCTTCTTTAAACTTTTCTCTATATGCCCACTGCCACTTATATTCAAATTTTGCTGTATCTAATGGTTCATAATTTGCAGTATCCATATAATTAACCTTTGTAGCAAGACATGCATCCATAATAGTTAAATCTTGATATGGCAATGCAACATTTATTACCACATCAGGTTTAAATTTATTTATAAGTTCAATTAACATTTCTGTATTATCGGCATCAACCATAGCAGTCTGAATCTTAGTTTTACTTCCTTTAAGTTTTTCTTTTATAGCGTCACATTTTGACAAAGTCCTACTTGCAATGCATATTTCCTCAAAAACTTCTGAATTTTGACAACATTTATGAATTACAACGTTTGCAACGCCTCCAGCGCCAATTATTAATGCTTTTCCCAATTTTCTACCTCCTAATTTTTATTTAACAATAATTAATTAAATAAACATATATATTTTGCCTTTTTAAATATTATTAAAAGCAATAAAACTCAAGATAATTATACAAAAGTTGCTTATTTTATGCAATATAAATTACTTATTTTACTTGTATTTTTTAATAAATACAATTGTTTCATTGTCAAATATTATATAGACTGACTAATTGTTATATAATTACATTTGGAAATTATAAGGGGATAATTTATGAAAGAAAAAATTTTAATTGTAGAAGATGACATAGATATTATAGAAATACTAAAAGAATTTTTATCATCAGCCCAATATAATGTAACTATTGCACGTGATGCTTTTGAAGGTTTTAAAAAATTCAAATCAAATATGTATGATTTAATAATTTTAGATGTTTTAATGCCTAAAATTGATGGTTTTACTCTTTGTGAAATGATTAAATGTGAAAATAAAATAATTCCCATAATAATATATACTTTCAAAACTTTCTTTTAAAAATTTAGATACTACCTTAACATATAAAAATATTAACATAAACACAGAAAAGCATAAGCAAAAAGATTTTCAAAAGCACTGCTATTATGCTTATTTTGTGCTCCATAATGTTATATTTTTTATTTGGAATTTTAGCTCTTTATTCATATACAATTTACGTTAATATATACATTAATAATTTTACTATTAAGCTTTGTTATATCATTTTTTTATTCAAAGAAAATTTCTAATCCTATAGTAAAAATAAGCAATACAGCATTTTTATCTGCATCTTTTTTTGTATTTTACCATATTTAATAATATCCATCCTATAATAGTTATAACTGCAAAAAAACTAAATATATAAAAAAAGTCTCTTGTATTTGACCACTTTTTAGAAGAATTTTTATAACTATCTTCATTAACTTTAATATCATTTAAATAATAATCAGCATCATTACTTTGCTTAATATTATCTTCCTAAATACTTTGTAATTTCAACTTGTGTGCTATTTTCACTATATTGAAAATCATTATATATGTTTTCAGAAACATTTGCCTCAGTACCATATTCCTTAAAATCAAGTCCTATAGCCTTAGCATGTTTCTCTGCTGCAGATCCCTTTTCACCTATTATTGTAAGTTGTTTCAAATCTTGAAAGGGTGCTTGAATTGTTTTAACACTTTCAGGTATTTCAATAACCTTAAGATTTAAACAGCCACTAAAAGCTCCAGGGCTTAATTTATTTACTGAACTTGGAATATTAACACTATTTAAAGAATAACAATTGGCAGCAAAATCATACCCTATCCTACTTACGCCTTCTGGTATATCAATAGATTCAAGGGATTCACATCCTTCAAAAACATTATTTCCTAAATACTGCATTCTTTTAGGCATAAAAATAGTAGTAAGTTTTTTACATTGAGAAAAAGCACTATCTCCTATAGAATAATACTACTTGGTAAGGTCACTTTCTCTATATTATTATTTATATCTGCCGCCTGTACATAAACGCAATTTAAAAAAGGAGCATAACAAAAGAAGGTGAAAAAAACTGTAATAATATATAATTTATACAATTTAATTTTGCCAATCATTTTATTTCCCCCTCATTTAATAAATCATTTATTATTGCCTTATATCCTTCCTCATCAACATCACTTCCATTTATTATAACCTTTACATCCCCAGTATCCTTATTAAATTCAACTACTCCCCCATCAAATTCCTTAGAATAAACATTATTATTAGTAGTCACGTAGTATTTAGATGAAAACAAACTACTTCTTTCTATAAGAACAGAAAGGATTAAGGATAAAACAAACACAATTGATAATATAGTTATAGTTTTTACAATAGTTTCTAATTCATCTCCAAATTTAATTGAAATTCCTTTTTCATTGCTACTTGCTGCTTTTGAAGCCTTTATTAAATTATCCATAGTTATATTTGCATCTGCACTTAATTTACCATCAGTTAAATCTTCTTCCTTAACTTTTTCTGTTATAAGATCAGTTACTGCTATTATATCTATCTTTTCTCCTTTAAATTTTAATGTTTTAACATTTTTTGCATCCTTAAAAGCACCAAATCTAATGTAATTTACATCTTCACCTATTTCTACATTTTGTAGTAATTAATTGTAATCTATTTTCTACACTGTGTAATATGCTAATATGTTACAACCGTTTTCATATTTGGTCAATATTTTTTATCAAAAAATTATAAATGTAAACATTAACTATAAATTTGTATTTTAAAAATCATAAATAGCATCTATAAAAAAGGATAGACGCTATTTATTTATTTTAATTATATATGTATAAATTGTTTATTTTATATATTAAATTTAAATTTAAGTTCCCTCTTGTTAATTTTTCCAGAATCATTTAATGGTATTTTATCTAAAATAAATACTTTTTTAGGCATCTCATAAGTTAAAAGTTCATCTTTTAAATCTTTTTTAAATTGAAATTTTGTTATATATTTATTAGTTTCAATAAATGCAACAATTTCCTTTTCTTTTGATTGATCATTATATGATGTAACAAAAGCATTGTTTATATAAGACAATTTTCTTATTTTGCTTAAAATTCTCTTTAAATTTATTGTATTGCCTCCTTTGTTTATTATTTCCTCTTCTCTTCCATTAAATATAAGTTCTCCATTTTTACTAATATATCCTTTATCTTTTACACTGCACCATCCCTTAAAGCCTTGTACAAAATAATTTGACATTATATATATATATTCATCTTTTATTTTTACTTTTACACCTTTAAAAGGTTTTCCTACTGACAATGGATTTTTTATTAATTCATCTAAATTAATATATGTAATATAATTAAGTTCTGATGCGCCATAATATAAAATTATTGAAGCGTTACTATAATATTTTTTCATTTCAAATTTTAAATTACCAAAAAGCTGTTGAGATCCTGTAAAAATGCTTTTTATACTTTTTATAGGTTCCTTTAAACTCTTATTTAATGCAATAATTTTAGCTGGAACCATATACATTGTATTAACATTACACTTTCTTATTAACCTTTGCCACATTAATGGATTAAATCCTTCATATGTTACTAAAGTTCCTCCTTCATAAATAACACTTAATATGCTATTTAAATTTCCAGTAAAACTTAGAGGACCATGAAAAAATAATATTGTATTATTATTTACACTAAATACTTCATTTTGATTTTCAAAAAAACCAGCCCAGCTTTCATATGTTCTTAATAAAACCTTAGGAAGGCCTGTAGAACCTGAAGTTAATACAGCATTTGTACAATTACTTAAATTAAATAACTTTTCATTTTTATCTAAATATATTTTTTTAATACCTCTACTATCTAAAATATATTTTATTCTGTTCACCTTCATAATTTCCTCTACCTCTTTGTAGGGTGTAGAAGGATGAATTATAAGTGGAACCATTTTTGCTTTATTTAAAGCAAAAAAAGAAATTAACTGAAAATATAAATTTTCATTAAAAATAGCCACTATTTCCTTATCAGAAATATTCATATTTTCTTTTATACTTTCTTCTAATTTTATACTATCATTTATAACGTCATTATATGTGTAAATTTTATCATTAATGCATATACATATTTTTTCATAGTCATCTACACTTGTTAAAAGTTTATAATAATCCATTTTTTACTCCTTTAAATATTTTATAATAAAACTTGCTCCAATACCTCCTGAAGCTGCAATGGATGATATGCCATAGTCTCCTTTTTTTACTTCAAGAGCTTTAATTAAATGAAGTATATTTATGGCACCTGATGCTCCATAGGGATGTCCATATGAAAGAGCCCCTCCAAAAATATTATACTTATCTAAAAATTCTTTATATTTTTCTGCAAATAAAACATCTATTACTGCAAAAGCTTCATTAAATTCAATAGCAGATATATCATTAAAAGTCATTTTATTTTTTTTTAAATTATTTTCTGCTGAATAAATTGCCCCATAGGGACTTAAAAGAGGTTCAACACATGTCTTATCATAAGATACAATTTTAGCTATAGGCTTTATTTTATTTTCTTTTATATATTTCGAAGAACATAATACTATAAATGCTGCTCCATCATTAAGAGAGGATATATTCCCAATAGAATTAATTCCTTCTTTCTTTAACTTAGGAAGTCTTTCTAAAAGGTGCATACTCATATTTTTTCTTATTCCCTCATCTTTAGTGCTTCCATTTATGCTCTCAATTATTGAATTTAAATAACCACCTTTAGAAGCTTTCTGTGCTTTTTTATGACTTTCTAAAGTATAATAATTTAAAAGCTCAGAATTAATGCCTTTAATTTTACATATTCTTTCAGCGAAATTAAAAGAAGCCGCATTAGAATAATCCTCCACGCAAAATTGTGCCTGTGTATATCTTCCATCTTTAGCATATCTAAAATCATTTTTATTATAATATCTTAAAGGTTCCATAGAGGAACTTTCAAAACCACCAGCTATTATAATGTCTGCATCTTCAGCCTTAATTTTAAGAGAGGCTATATTTATGGCTTCCATTGAAGATGCACACTGCATATCTATAGTAAAAGCTGGAACTTTTGAAAGTCCAGCTTTTAAACACATAAGTCTTGTAATATTACCACCTGTTCCAATAATGTTGCCACATATTACTTCATCAATATTAGAAATACTATATCTATTTATAAGTTTTTTTAAAAGCTCCGAAGCTAATTCTTCTGGCAGCATATTTTTATATATACCATTTTTTATACCAATATAGCTTCTTAAACCTCCTAAAATATATACATCATTCATAACTTATTCCTCATAAAATACTATTTTAATCTTTTTCTTAATGCATAACCTAAGTAAGAACCTACAATACATTTACAAATATCTCCTGGCAAAAAAGGAATAACACTAGTACTCATTATAGCCCATAGTCCTTTTCCAACATAAAGGCTCATAGTTACAACACCACATGCATAAATAACAGGTATACCAACTAATATAGTAATTAATAAATAATTTCTTATTTTATTTTCCATTTTTCTTAATATAAAACTCATTAATACAGCAGCAACAAGATAACCTATAATGTATCCTCCTGAAGGTCCTAAAATTTTTCCTATGCCAGATTGACCACCTGAAAAAACAGGCAAACCGCATATACCTAAAAGAATATATCCTAAAACTGCAAAAAATGCTTCTTTGGGTAATAAAATAATAGCAATTAAATTTATTATCACAGTTTGTGCTGTAATTGGTGCTGGTGAAAATGGTATTGGAATACTTATATATGACGAAACACATAAAAGTGCTATACATATTCCTATTTTAGTAAGTGTTGCAGCACTTACACCTTCTTTTTTAACTCTACTTTTTTCCATTCTTATCCCTCCAAAAATTCAAAATATTTAAAGCTTTTAGATGTTCCTTCTATAGCTTTTTTATTTTCATTATTATATTTATACATATATATTTTTTCCATTTCATAAGCAGGATTTAAAAATCTTATGTTAAATCCATTTGAAATATTATAATTATCAATTATTCTTTTTATTATAAGCATCCCCTGAACTACTGCTTTTTCTTCTAAATGTATAGGATTCATATCGGAAACTAAAAAGCTAAATTCTTCTATGTCCTTTTTTGAAAACTGAATATACTCATTTTCATTAACATGAAAATTATTACTTATATCCTTTTTTTTATTATTCATATTACAATTTAAAACTATTGTAACTGTCATTTTTTCAAAAATATCATTATTACAAAAGCATGCAATTTCTATTATACTTATATTTTTATTTTTTTTTACTTCCTTTGCTTTATAAAAAGCTTTTTTATTTTGTATATCTTTAATTTTTTCAAATTTAACCTTTCCAATAAAGCTTCTAATATATTCATTACCACTAATACTTGATAAAGCTTTTCCATAATTTATAATGTTCATTTCCTATCACCTTTTTTATTATATATTCATCATTTTTAATTGTCAACCTATATAGAGCTCGAGGTTTACAAATGATTTTAAAAAATATATTGATAAAAATCTAAAAGTAATTTATACTATAGGTTAGTTTCTTCTAACTTCTAAATAATAAATAAGGAGAAAATTTAAAATGTTGTTACCAAAAGAAATAGTAGAAAATTATATTGAAAATAGCCAAAACAAAATAAAAACACCTACTAAAACTATGATATTACTTGGACTTATGGCTGGAATGTTTATAGCCTGTGGCGCAAGTGCAAGCAATGTAGCAATGCATTCTATTGACAACATTGCCCTTTCTAGATTTATTGGAGGATGCGTATTTCCTATAGGTCTAATGATGATTATATTCAGCTGTATTAATGGCTACTGCTTCAAAAAACGTATCAGGAAAAATCCTTGCAGTATTCTTTCCTATATTTGCATTTGTAGTAAGTGGTTATGAACACTGTGTTGCTAATATGTATTATATTCCTGCTGGAATATTTGCATTAAATAACGAAGTTTATGTTAATAAAGCTATTTCTGAATATGGTATTACTATAGATCAATTATCTAATCTTAATTGGGGTAGTTTTTTTATGAAAAATCAATTGCCTGTTACTATTGGGAACATAATTGGCGGAATGTTTTTTATTGGACTGGCATTATATTTTGTTCACCATAAAAAATTGCGAAAAAGAAAATGAAGCTAGGCTTCATTTTCTTTTTTTCATAATAAAAAAAATATATACTATTTGATAAATTACACATATAGGAATAATGCCACATATACATAAAGCAAATCCATCTAATATTATTGAATTTTTAAATGCTTCAATGCCATAATCTGTTCCTACATAATATGATAAAACCCAAGTAAACTTTTTATAACCAAATATGCTATAATATAATGCCCTTAATAAAATCCATATGTAGGGAATAAATGATATAAAAAAAACTATTTTAAATTTAGTTTTTCTATCTTTTAACTTTATCATAGCAAATCCTCCTATATGTATAATTAATTTTCTTTATAGTTTTAATTATACTACATATGCAGCTTGTAGACTTTATGTTTACAATATATTAAGAACTGCTTTTAAAGCAGTCCTATAATATTATACAAATAAGGCCACCATTGCCCTCATTTATAATTTTCTGAAGTGTTTTTTGAATCTTCACCTGCACATCTTCAGGCATTTTATATAATTTATTTTGTAACCCTTCCTTAACAAGAACTTCTAAAGATTTACCAAACATATTGCTTTGCCAAAGACTTACAGGATCTGAATCAAATTGTTCAAGCAGTGCTTTAACAAGTTCTTCTGATTCTTTCTCTGATCCCATAATAGGACTTATTTCTGTTTTTATATCTGCCTTTATTAAATGAAGAGAAGGGGCACTTGCCTTTAGCTTAACTCCAAATTTATTTCCCTGTCTTACTATTTCTGGTTCTTCAAACTTCATCTCACTAAGTTCTGGTGCCACAAGTCCATATCCAGTTTCTCTTACTTCATTTAATGCATCTTTAACTTTATCATACTCTTTTTTTGCATAATTTAATTCTTTTATTATGGATAAAAGTTCACTTTCCGAAGTAACATTTAAATTGCATATTTCGCTAAGTACTTTGTAAAAAACACCATCCTCTGGTTTAAGATTTATTCTTCCAATTCCCTTACCAAGGTTCATTTCCATAAGCTTTGAATAACCTAAATACTCATTTTCATCAGACTTTCTTAAGGATAATGTAATATCTTTAACCTTTGATATGTCAGTACTCATGTCTTTGATTATGTTGAAAAATTCCTTCTTTAACCAATGGTTAACATCAAGTTTTTCTAACCATTCAGGAATATCTATATTAATTTCTTTTATAGGAAATTCTTTAAGTACATGTTCAAATATATTTTCTATGTCCTCTTCATTCATATTATATATATCCATAATTTGAACTGCTGTATTATACTTTTCTTCCATAGTCTTTTTCAAATTTTTTGTTTCTGCTGAATTTGGATTTTTTGTATTTAGTATAATAATAAATGGTTTATTTAATTCTCGAAGTTCACCTATTACTCTCTCTTCTGCTTCAACATAAGAAGCTCTATCTATATCTGTTATACTTCCATCTGTTGTTATTACAAGACCTATTGTTGAATGATCTGTAATTACTTTTTTTGTTCCTATTTCTGCTGCATCCTCAAAAGGTATTTCATAATCAAACCATGGAGTATTTACCATTTTTTGATTTTCGCCTTCCATATACCCCAATGCATCCTTTACTATATATCCTACACAATCCACAAGTCTCACTCTTAAATTTATATCTTCATTAAAGCTTATTTCTACTGCTTCATTAGGCACAAATTTAGGTTCTGTTGTGTGTATACCCTTTCCAGAGGCACTTTGGGGAAGCTCATCCTTTGCCCTTTCTTTTTTATATTCATTATCAATCTTTGGTATAACCATAAGGTCCATAAATTTTTTTATAAAAGTTGATTTTCCTGTTCTTACAGGTCCTACAACACCTAAATATATGTCCCCTTGGGTTCTTTCTGATATATCCTTATATATACTGAAATTGTCCAAGTTATATCCTCCTTGAATCTTTTTTATCTCTGTATATATATATTCCAAAGTACAAAAATAAATACTTTATTTTGTATAAAATAAAGTATTTTTAATTTAATTATTCATATTTTTTATCTCTTCCCATAAGTTCTTTAACAGCTTCAAGTGGATTCTTAGATTCATATAAAGCCTTATATAAAGCATCTGTTATAGGCATAGATATGCCTTTTTTTTCTTTTAAATCATAAAAGGCTTTACATGCCTTTGCACCTTCAACAACCATTCCTATTTCTTTTATTGCTTCATTTAATGTTTTTCCTTTACCAATAAGAATTCCTGCTCTCCTATTTCTTGAATGCATTGAAGTACATGTAACAATTAAATCTCCTATTCCTGTTAATCCATAAAAAGTTTGTTCCTTACCTCCAAGCGAAACTACAGCCCTTGAAATTTCTTTCATGCCTCTAGTCATAAGGGCAGCTTTTGTATTATCACCATAACCCATTCCATCACATATTCCTGCTGCTAAGGCAATAATATTTTTTACTGCTCCTCCTATTTCCACACCAATAATATCACTATTTACATATACTCTAAAATTTTCAGTCATAAAAAGATCCTGAACATCTTCTGCAGCTTTCATGTTTTTTGAAGCTACAACTATTGTAGTTGGAAGTCCCTTGGCTACTTCTTCTGCATGACTTGGTCCTGACAAAATCACCACATCATTATGAAGTTCTTCTTCTATTACTACTGATAATCTTTTATTTGTACCTTCTTCAATTCCTTTTGCAATTGAAATAACTATAGCATTTTTTGAAATAAATGGTTTAATAGCCCTAGCCATTGTCCTTATAACATGTGAAGGTACAGCAAGAACAACGTATTCACTATTTTTCACAGCTTCTTCTAAAGAATTTGTTGCTACAATACTTTCAGGAATATTTATTCCATCTTCAAAATACTTTTTGTTATTTTTATTATTATTTATATCTTTTACTACTTCTTCATCTCTATCATAAATAGTAACTTTATTTCCTTTATTGCTTAAAAGAACAGAAAGGGCAGTTCCAAAGCTTCCTCCCCCGACAAAAGCAACTTTACTCATTAATTATCCTTCCTCTCTCTATACTCAATTTCTATACCTGTTCCCTTAAAATCAAAACTATCTCTTAACTGATTTTCTAAATATCTTTCATATGAAAAATGTCTTGCAGTCATGTCATTAACAAAGAATACAAACTTAGGTGGCTTTGTAGCAACCTGAGTTGCATAAAATATTTTCATTCTCTTAAGCCCAACAAGTGGTGGTTCTTTCATTAATACAGCTTTATTAACAACATCATTTAATACCCCAGTACCCACTCTCTTAGAATAATTATCATAGCATTTCTTTGCAAGTTCTAAAACCTTATGAGTTCTTTGTCCTGTAAGTGCAGATATAAATAAATATTCTGCATATGATAAAAACTTCAAGTTATTTTGAATATCAGCTTTAAATTTATCTAAAGTTTTATCATCCTTTTCCACAAGATCCCATTTATTTACTATAACCATTATTGCCTTTCTCATTTCATGAGCATATCCAATTATTTTTTCATCTTGTTCTGTAATTCCTTCTGTAGCATCAATCATAAGAATACATACATCAGCCCTTTCAATAGCAGATAATGATCTAATAACACTGTATCTTTCTATTTCCTCTTTAACTTTGCTTTTTCTTCTAATACCTGCTGTATCTATAATAACAAACTTTCCAAGTTCATTTTCTAAATAACTATCAATGGCATCTCTTGTTGTTCCTGGAACGTTAGATACTATAACTCTTTCTTCTCCTAAAAGTCTATTTACAAGAGATGATTTCCCTACATTAGGTTTTCCAAGAAGTGCTATATGAACAATATCTTCATCCTCTTGATCTTTAGCTGATTCGTCAAAATGCTTTACCACTTCATCAAGCATATCTCCAAGCCCTAGTGCTTGTTGACCTGATATTGTAACAGGATCTCCAAGTCCTAAATTATAAAATTCCCAAGCATTATCTTCATCTTTTAAATTATCTATTTTATTTACTACTAATACTATAGGCTTTTTAGATTTTCTAAGCATATTAGCCACTTCTTCATCGGCAGCTGTAAGACCTTCTTTTCCATCAACTATAAATATAATAACATCTGCAGTTTCTATAGCAATATTAGCTTGCCTTCTCATTTGCTTTACTATAATATCTTCTCTTTCTGGTTCTATACCACCAGTATCTATTAATGTGAAATTATAGTTAAGCCATTCAGCTTCCGCATAAACTCTATCTCTTGTTACACCTGGAGTATCTTGAACTATAGATACTCTTCTTCCTACTAATTTATTAAATAAGGTAGACTTTCCAACGTTAGGTCTACCTACTATCGCAACTATTGGTTTACCCATTTTTCCCTCCAAGATTTATGTTAAAAATTTTTATAAATATACAAAATTCCACGTATACTATTATGCTATCGTACATTCAAGTTTATTTCAAGTGAAATTCTTTAATTTTTTATATTATACCTATTTATATGTATTTTTATTCAAAAGCCACAAAAATAAGCGTGCTTACACACGCTAGCTATTTTATCTCGTAAATATAAATGAAAATAATCTTCCATAATCACCATTTGTTCTTCTATAAGAATGAAGCTTAATACCTTTTGAACAATAAGTGCATTCATCTAATATAGTAATATTTTTATCATCTATATTGCACTTTTTTAAATCACTTAATATACATGCTTCCATAGACAAATTTCTTCCATTAAAAAGTTCACTTTCTAAAATATTGTTCTTTTCTTTAATAAACTTTTCTTTTAATTCTTCCGAAACTTCATAACAACATTTTTTTATATGAGGTCCTATAAAAACCTCTATATCTTGCACTTTACATGAAAATTCAGAAATCATTTTCTTTATAGTTTTTAAAGTTATTGATTTGTATGTTCCCTTCCAGCCACTATGTACAGCTGCAACTACATTCCTTGTTTTATCTACAAGTAATACTGGAGTACAATCTGCCGTAAACACTCCTACAGCTATATTTTTTTGTGAAGTTATTATAGCATCTCCTTCTTTTTCCCTAAATACAGCTTCATCCTCACCTTTATGATAAGTAAAAACATTATCAGAATGAGTTTGTCTTATATATATAAGTCCATCAAGATCAAATTCATCTTTTAATTTTTCAAGTTCTGATACTCCATCTTCTGTATGCCTATTAAAATTTCTACCATTAACTGCAGTAGAAAATATAGCTTTATAATTTTTTTTATCAAAAACAAGAAAATCTTCCTGCATAGGTATTTCATTAGCTTTTACTTTTTTCATTTTTCCTCCAATTATAAAAACTTATTTGTTTACCAGTCCTTTTATTTCTTCAAGAAAAGTATTTATATCTTTAAATTGTCTATATACAGATGCAAATCTAACATAAGAAATTTCATCTATTTCTTTTAAACTATCCATTACCATTTCGCCAATATCATTACTTGGAATTTCAGTTATCATTTTATTAGATATTTTCTTTTCTATATCAGAAGCTATCTTTTCTATTTGATTTCTTGAAACAGGTCTTTTTTGGCATGCTATAATAAGACCATTTATAATTTTTTCTTTATTGAAATTTTCTCTTGTACTATCTTTTTTTATAACTAATATTGGAATATCCTCAATTTTTTCATAAGTAGTATACCTTTTACCACATTTTAAACATTCTCTTCTTCTTCTAATTGTAGTATTATCATCAGTTGATCTAGAATCTATTACCTTACTTTCTTCATACGAACAAAAAGGGCATTTCATATTTTATCCTACCTTTCTTAATATAAATATGCTATTTATATTTATTATACATACTTTTATTTAATTATACCACATTAACTATCACATTCATTAATATTAAGCTGAAGTTCTTTAGAATCAACTATAATAACATCAACGCCAAGCTTTACAATACTCTCCCAATTTATTTCTATATCTTCAGTTTTAGAAAACCAGCCTCTATTTTCACCTGGAATTATTATAGATAAAACTTTCTTGTTATCATAATCAATCTTTATATCTTTTATAAAGCCTATTTTAGCTCCCGAATTTATGTCTATAACCTCCATACTTTTTAATGCATTAATTGAATGTAAATTACTATTTGCCTCCATCCTTATCCCTCCCTTAATATATATATGTAAATTATTAAACTTTATTACATATTATTAATTTTATAAAAAAATGCAGGTAAAATTGCTACAAACAAATTTACCTACATTTAAATTATTATACATATTTTCTCATATGACTTAAGGCACTTTTTTCAAGTCTAGATACCTGTGCCTGAGATATTCCAATTTCATTAGCAACCTCCATTTGAGTTCTCCCACTAAAAAAGCGCATATTTAAAATTAATTTTTCGCGATTTGTTAATCTTTTCATAGCTTCTCTTATAGATATACTCTTAAGCCAATTTTCATCAGTATTTTTACTATCTTTTACCTGGTCCATAACAAAAATTGCATCACCACCATCATGGTAAATTGGTTCATATAATGAAACAGGATCTTGAATTGCATCTAATGCAAATACAATCTCTTCTCTTGGAATTTTAAGTTCTTTTGATATTTCGGATATAGTAGGTTCTTTATTATAATCTTTAACATATTTATCCCTTACTACTAATGCTTTATAAGCAATATCCCTTAAAGATCTACTAACACGTATTGAATTATTATCCCTTAAATACCTTCTAATTTCACCTATAATCATAGGAACTGCATAGGTAGAAAACTTTACATTTTGACTCAAATCAAAATTGTCAATTGATTTCATTAATCCTATACATCCTACTTGAAACAAATCATCTACATTCTCTCCTCTATTATTAAACCTTTGTATAACACTTAAAACTAACCTTAAATTTCCTTTTATAAATTGTTCCCTTGCAAAATTATCTCCTTCTTTTATTTTTGATAATAACTCCCTCTTTTCTTTTTCTTTTAGCACTTTCAATTTTGAAGTATTGACCCCACATATTTCTACTTTATTAATGATCAATATATCTCAACTCCTTCAGAAGCAATTATGTATTATTCTCACAATACTAATTCTTTCCGAATAGATGTACTTTTATACTAAAACTATATCATTTTACTTATTTCTTTTTTTAATCTGCTAATTATTTTTTTCTCAAGTCTTGATATATATGATTGAGATATTCCAAGCATATCTGCCACTTCCTTTTGGGTCTTTTCTCTTTTTCCATTTAGTCCAAAACGTAACTGAACAATTTCCTTTTCCCTATCATTTAAATGTTTAAGTGCTGCAAATAAAAGTTGCTTATCAACTTCATCTTCTATAAGATTATATACAATATCATTATCTGTTCCTAATATGTCCGATAATAAAAGCTCATTACCATCCCAATCAATATTAAGAGGTTCGTAAAATGATATTTCCGCCTTAACCTTACTATTTCGTCTAAGATACATTAAAATTTCATTTTCAATACATCTAGATGCATAAGTTGCTAACTTTATTTTCTTTTCAGGGTTAAATGTATTAACAGCTTTAATAAGCCCAATAGTTCCTACTGAAATTAAATCTTCAATATTCACACCAGTATTTTCAAATTTTCTAGCAATATATACAACAAGCCTTAAATTTCTTTCAATTAATGTACTTCTTATTTTTTCATCACCAGTAGACATTTTTGACACAAGATTTTCCTCTTCTTCCTTTGATAATGGCGATGGAAGTGCATCGCTTCCCCCTACATAATATAATCCTTTTTCTCCTGTCTTTAGCTTTCCAAGCACCCTATTTAATACCATATTTAAATTAACCATTATTCCTCCTTAAATTATGCCTCTTGATAATAATGCATTATAATCCTTACAACTGCTTAATATTTGATTGTAAGGACAAATCATTGCTTGTATACTTTTCCATTTGCCATGCTCCTTTTTTATTCTTATACTATCGCTTTTATACCCTTTTAAATATCCAGAATAACCAACAGCTTTATAAGGTATGCGGTAATAATTGTTATTTATTTCTTCATTAAAACAATTAATATATTTGTCCTCAACAATAATACATGGGAGTTTTGTAACTGGTTCTACAAGACTATTTCCCGTATCTAGAAAAGCCTTAAAATTATACTTATTCTTATTAAAAGTTATTTCCACATCATATATCAAATTATCTATAATTGCTCTATCCTTAAAATATTCATAAAGAATTGAAGTAACAATATACACTATAATAAGCGAAACAAGTAAATTTATAATACTTACATCAGATTTTATTGCCTCAGAAAAGAAATTAAATTCTACACTTAACTGAGATATTTTAAAACATAATCCAGCAAGTAACACTGAAAAAGTTATAAACGTAATAGCACCCTTTAAAGCTTCCTTTAAACTACACTTTCCCCATGCACTTTTTACCATAATAAATGCTACTAATAATTGAAAAGGTATTTTAGAAAAAAAGATAACCTTAGGAAAAATCATTGTAAGAGTATACAAAGTACCAATTAATGAAGCTAGCATCATTTTCTTTTTACTTACCTTTATCTTCATTAATTTGAAAGTAATAATTAACAAAAATAAATTAATAATAAAATTCTGAAACATTATAACATCTAAATATAGCTCCATAAGTATTCCTCCTTATGTTTAAGATTATATACTTTCTTCTTTTAAAATTTTGTCAGTTAAATACATTTAAAACCAAAAACAATAACAATTATTTTTACATTTTTTACCATATAATTATAAAAAATAGACTACTACACTAAATTTTAATGTAATAGTCTTATACTTTTAAAAGATTAAAAATTTTTAATCCTTAATTTTTTAATTATTTCACAAGTAATATCATAATCTAATGATTCCATAGATTCTATTATTTTTTCATTTTCTTTGTCCATTTCTTCATTTACAGTAATGGTTTTTAATTCACTACACAATTCATCAGCTTTATTGCATTGTCCTTTTTTACATGCTTCATCTACCTTTTTTAAAAGTTCTATATAATTATCCATACTTATAAGCTTTTTTGATAAATCATTATGAGAATCAAATATATTATTTAATTCCTCATTAAGTTTAAATAAATTGTTAATAAACTCATCATTATGTTCTATGACAAATTCTTTATTCTTATCTTTAGAGTATTTTTCTAATTCATAAGCAAGTTCAGATAATTTAATAGCACCTATATTTTTTAAATTTGCTTTTATTCCATGAACTAAAATAGAATAATTTTCCAGATCATTTTGTTCATAAAATTCTTCTATTTCACTTAAATACTTGTTACTTTCTTTTATGTATTGTTTAACAATTGAAATATAAAAATTATAATCATTATTAAGATAAGATAAAGCTTCTTTTATATCAATACTTTCATTTTTACTTATCTTTGAAATAATCTCTCTATTTTCATCATTAATACTATTTAATTTTTCTTTATCATTTTCCACATTAGTATCTGATGTAAAAATAATTTTATCTTTTCTTATCCATCTTAGTAAAACTCTTTCTAAAATTTTCTTTTGAATAGGTTTAGATATAAAATCATTCATTCCTGCCTTTACAAAAACTTCTTTTGTTCCAACAATTGCATTAGCTGTTAAGGCTATTATAGGAATATCTTTATATTTTCCTTTAGAATTTCTTATTATTTTTGTAGTTTCTATACCATCCATTATAGGCATCATATGATCCATGAAAATAATATCATATTCATTTTCTTCATTTTCTAAATTTTTAATAGCTTCATTACCATTTAAAACTGAATCTACTTGTACATTATATTTTTCAAGCATACCTTTAGCTACTTTTAAATTAAGTGCATTATCATCTACAACTAATGATCTAACATTTTTAAGTACAAATGTATCTTCATCATTTCTTGATTCTAATTCTTCAAGTTTTCCTATTTTCACTGGTATATAAGCAGTAAACTCTGACCCTACACCATATTCACTATGTACTTCTATTTTTCCATCCATTAAATCCAATAAATTTTTACATATAGCAAGACCTAGTCCTGTTCCTACAACATTTCTATTTTTTCTAGCATCAAGTTGTTGAAAAGATGTAAACAATTTTGGAATATCCTTTTCTCTTATGCCTATTCCCGTATCTTTTACTGAATAAATAATATAATTATTTTTCTCATATACCGATAACTTTATGCTTCCTTCATTTGTATATTTTACTGCATTATTAAGAATATTTAAAAGTACTTGTCTTATTCTATTTTCGTCACCAAATAATATTTTAGGTAAATTTTTTGAAATATCACTTTCAAATTTTAGATTCTTACTTTTTGCTGAAAATTTAATTACTGAAGAAACATTATCAACTAAAGAATAAATACTATAATTAATAGGAAACAATTCCATTTTCCCTGATTCAATTTTTGAAAAATCAAGAATATCATTTATTATATATAGTAATGAGTGAGCAGTACTTTTTATATCCTTAAAATATTCTTTTTGCGTTTCATCTAAATTATCTGTTCTCATTAAATCCGACATTCCTATAATAGCATTCATAGGTGTTCTTATTTCATGACTCACAGATGCTAAAAAATAACTTTTAGCTTTTGCTGCAGATTCAGCTTTTTCTTTCATAATTGTAAGCTGACTAGTTCTTTCCTTAACCTTTTCTTCTAAATTTTCTGTAAGTCTTTTTAAATCAGTTTCTACATCTGAATATGTATCTAAAAAAATCTTAACATGTATACAACAATGTATACATACCATAACATCATATATATCACATCCAACCCATAAGATTGTATCAGTCTTTACAAATAAAATACCTACTACAAGACATATAATTGCTATAAATTCAAGAAAATCATTTTTTCTTTTGTTAATTATTAAATTCTTTAAACAATATATAATTGATACTCCAAAAAAAGCAATAGAAATTCCATGATAAATAAATTTAAACTTACTTATTTCAAAATCAGGTAGTAAAATTATAGAAAAAATACCTAAATAAGTTAATCCTATCATAATCCCCCTAATATATTTACCATGTTTTTCTTTTTTTATAATATGTATATTGGCAAAATAACCAGCAACAAGAACTGTTATATACTCAATTCTAAATAATAAAAATACACTTATATATGGTGTTAAATAATAACAAATACTTTCACCATAAGTTGTGCATGATGTATATGCACAAGCAATAGCTACAATAGCAAAATCTTCATACTCCTTTCTTTCTTTATTTTTTGAATATATAGTATAAAAATAAATACAAAGTACAATTAAAGCACCACTTACTAATCCATTAAACAGGTATAAAAATACATTTAAAGTTTTTATATTTTGAGCACTTCCAAGTAATATACTATTATTTAAACCGGCAGATATATGATAATAATTTTGCATTTGTACTATAATAGAAATTTCTTTACCATAATTAGTACCTGTATTTTTTAAATTATTAATATATTCTGCTTCTGGTCTATAATTAAGCCTAAAGTTACTTAAGTCTTTTGAAACATTTCCAACATTCATAACTTCTTCATCATTAATATAAATTCTATAAGATGAATACTGAGATCTAGAATATATTCCTATATCATTAAAATCCTCAGGTACTTTAATATGCACTCTATATGTTGCACACCCCTTAGCATTATCAAAATTTTTATCATCCTTCCAATAATGAGGATAATTTTGATAATTTCCATAGGTAACATGTTCTTTCTTAAAATCTTCAGGCGTTAGCAAAACATTAGGATAACATTCCCATTCTCCTTCAATTCCTACAATTTCACTAAGGTTATTAAGTTCATTACTTAAATCTGCTTTTCCATTGCTAAATTTCACATGATTAACACTTGGTATTGCATTATCTGCAACTAAAACTATGCATACTATAAATATTGCTCCATATAATGCTATCATAATTAATGAAAATTTTTCATATAAAAGCTTTAATATTCTATGTTCTTTAGGAAGTTTTAATAAACCTTCTCCCTTATTCATAATTCTCATCTATATTAACTTTTAAGAAGGCTTTTTTTACCTTATTTAAAAGTGTTTCCTTTTCAAAGGGTTTTCCTATATAATCTATTATTCCATGAGCATAAGCATCCTTAAATGATGATAAATCCTTTCTTCCTGTCATTATTATTACAGGTAAATCTTTATATAAATCTAATCTTCTTAATATTTTTAAAAAATCTGTTCCAGACATTTCAGGCATAACTAAATCTAATATAATAAGATCAACTTTTGTATTTTTTAAAACTTCAAAAGCCTTCATTCCAGATTTAGCAATATAAACATCATAATCTTTTGATAAAATTTCATTAACTATTCTTAGATTCATTGCAAAATCATCTATTACAAGTATTGATTTTTTCATCTGCTATCACCTCTGTTAATGTGTATACTTTATTATATCAATATTTCCACTTTCTTTTATATAGTTAACTAAAATATCACAAAATGTTAAAAATAAACAGGATCTATTAACAAAAAAACACCAAAATATAAAATTTATGCCTTGGCGTTTTTTTATCTATCAACAATATATTAATTTTTTCTTGATCTTCTTAAGAAAACAGGAATATCCAAATCTTCTTCCTCTTCTTCTACTTTAGGTTTAGGTTCTTCAATGTGTCTCTTTTCAACTACTTCTTCTTTTACAGTCTTAACTTGTTTAGTAGATCTACTTTGAGGCATTCCATCATCTATAGTTTCTTCAACTTCATCAGATTCAAAACCAGTTGCTATAACTGTTATTCTAATTTCATCATTAAGAGTTTCATCAATTACAGCACCAAAAATAATATTTGCATCTGGATCAGCAGATTCTCTTACAACATCTGCTGCTTCATATACTTCTAATGCACCAAGATCAGCTCCACCTGTAAAGTTTAAAATTACTCCAGTAGCTCCATCAATTGAAGTTTCTAAAAGTGGTGATGAAATAGCTTGCTTAACTGCATCAGCAGCTCTAGTATCACCTTTTCCATATCCTACTCCCATATGAGCTAACCCTTTATCTAGCATAACAGCCTTAATATCAGCAAAATCTGCATTTACTACACCAGGAATTGTAATAAGGTCTGATATAGCTTGAACACCTTGTCTTAATACATCATCAGCTAATTTAAATGAATCTAATAATGTAGTTTTTTTGTCTGCCATAGAAAGTAATCTTTCATTAGGTATAATAACTAATGTATCAACTTTATCTTTAAGTTTTGCAATTCCCATTTCAGCATGTCTCATTCTTCTTTTACCTTCAAATGGGAAAGGTTTTGTTACAACACCTACAGTTAATATATCTAATGATTTAGCTATTTCTGCCACTACAGGTGCAGCACCAGTACCTGTACCGCCACCCATTCCAGCAGTTATAAATACCATATTAGCACCCTTTATTGCTGCTGTAATTTCTTCTCTACTTTCTTCTGCTGCTTTTTGACCTATTTCAGGATTTGCACCAGCTCCAAGACCTTTTGTAAGTTTTTCACCTACTTGTATTTTTTGATTAGCATTTGATAGCATTAATGCTTGTTTATCAGTATTTATTGCTATAAATTCTACATTTTTTAATCCTTCAACTATCATTCTATTTACGGCATTGCTTCCACCACCGCCGCAACCTATTACTTTAATGTTGGTTAATTCTTGCATATCAATATCAAAATCTAACAATTCAATTCCTCCCTCAGAAAATATCTTCTAGCATTCTTTTGACTTTTTGTATAAGACTTAAATTTTCATCTTTATCTTTTTCCCTAAGAATTCTTCTACTTGAAACATCTTCAGAACCTGTATATTCATTTTCATTGAAATCAAAAGAGATATTTTTTTCTATTTCTTCATTATCCTTTTCTTTATTTGGCTCTATATCAAATGATGTAGAAACTTCATCTAATAAATTAATTTTATTAAATACTTCTTCAATTCCCGCCAAAGAAGTAATATTTAAAGTCTTTTTCATTCCTAAATACTTATTTGTAGCTATAGTACATTTTCTATTTATTTGATTTTTTGCAATATCTTTTACATTTTCAAAATAAATTATACCATCGCCATATATTATTATACTACACAACCCTTCATAAAAGGAAGTGTTTTTTAAATCTAATTTTACAAATTTTAAAAGTTCTTCTATTCTTGCTTTTGTTACTTCATAATATAATTCTTTTGAAAACTTATATGTACCAATATTTATTTCATCACCTTGAGAATTATCTTTATAAATACTTTCATAACATTTGCTATTTATGCATTTTATTTGCTCCGCCTGCATAAGTGATACTTCACCACATATAGACAAATCCTTTGTTATGTTATTACCACCTAAAGGTCTAAAGGATACAGCCTTTATTTCTCCATTGTTAAATACAGCTATATTAGTTGTTTCATTTCCTATATCAACTAAGGCTTTAGTTCCTATTGAATTATTTTCTCTAAGGAATATGTTTTTTGCCGCAATTTGATTTACATAAAAACCTGCAAATTTATAACCAGCCTTTCTAACAACAGCTTTATACTTACTCAATTGTTCATACTTGCCAACCAAAACAGCACAATCTATTTCAAGTTCATTACCAATCCAACCAATAACATTTTCAGTAGAAACCTTTCCATCTAATCTATAAAAATTAATTATAACATCAACAATTTCCTCGTCATTTCCAAGTAAAGTACTTTCTTTTATCTTTGACAAAACTTTTTTTATGTCATATTTTTCAACCTTATCATTTTTTACTTCTACTTTTTCTGCCATTTCAGAAATTCTAATATCCTTCAAATTTATTCCTACATAAACATCTGAAACAACTTTATTGGTTTTTCTTTTAATTTTATTAACTGCATCTGAAAAAGCTCTTAAACATTTTGATTCATCCTTAATAGCTCCTTTTAATATGCCATCAGATTGTACTGATTCACTACCAAGAATTTCACAGTCATCATCATGAATTATTGCAAGTGATGCAGAAATTTTACTACTTCCAAAATCTACTGAGGTTATTATTTTTTCTTGCATCTTCATTCCTCCATATTATTAAAGGCTAAATAAAATTATAAGCCTAATTATTGAATATTCAACATTCATATCAAAAATCCTTCTTAATACTATATTTTTTATAAAAAAATATAAAGTACTATTATTATATAATAGCACTTTATACCGAAAATTTACAATGTTAAAATATTATTGCATTCCAATCATTCTACCTAATATTTCTTGGTCTACACAATAGTCAAATGCACTTTCCTTTGAAATTATCATACTCTTATAAAGATCAGCAAGAGCCATATCCATTGTTTTCATTCCATACTTAGCTCCAGTTTGAATTGATGATTCAATTTGATGTGACTTACCTTCTCTTATAAGATTTTGAATACCAGGTGTAATTGTCATTATTTCAAGAGCAGCAACTCTTCCACTTCCATCAACTTTTTGAATAAGTTGTTGAGAAATAATTCCTTGAAGTACAGATGCTAATTGAGTTCTAATTTGTTGTTGTTGATGAGGTGGAAAAACATCGATTATTCTATCTATAGTTTTTGAAGCACCAATTGTGTGTAATGTAGAAAATACTAAGTGACCTGTTTCTGCAGCAGTTATTGCAATAGCTATTGTTTCAGGGTCTCTCATTTCTCCTACTAGAATTACATCTGGATCTTCTCTTAGTACTGCACGTAGGGCATTTGCAAAGCTCTTAGTATCTTCACCAATTTCTCTTTGGTTTACCATAGATAATTTATGTTGATGAACATATTCTATTGGGTCTTCAAGAGTAACTATATGACAATCCTTACTATTATTTATTTCATTTATCATAGCAGCTAAAGTAGTTGATTTACCACTACCTGTAGGTCCAGTAACCAATACAAGTCCTCTTCTTTTCTTTATTAAATCTTTAAATATTCTAGGATGTTTTAAATCATCTAAAGTTGGAACTTTTAGAGGAATAACTCTAAGTGCTACTGCATCATGACCTTTTTGTCTAAAAACATTAACCCTGAATCTACCAATTCCTTCTTCTTGATAAGCAAGGTCATATTCTCCCATTTTTCTGTATTCATCATATCTATTTTTTAATATTTCTTTTGCTAATTCTTCAACCATAGCATCGTTTAAAATTTCTGTACCAATATGTTGTAATCTACCATTTACCCTTACAGTTGGTGGAATACCTACTGATAAATGTAAATCTGATGCTCCTGATTCAATTGTTTTTTCAACTAGTTCTTTTAAAATATACATATAAAACCCCCACTTTTTTATTTTATGTATTACTAATGTAATAATTACAATTTAATATATTAGTTAATCCATTACATAAATATTCTATAAATATTGCTAAATTCCTCTAATAAGCAAGAAAAATTTAGCAATATTATTTAATTACAATAATATAATGCTTTTTTAAGCTTTTTCAATGCCTTTTTTTCTATTCTTGAAACATAGGATCTAGATATCTTAAGATATCCTGCTATCTCCCTTTGAGTTTTACACTTTCCATCTTCTAATCCATATCGCATTATAATTATATCATATTCTCGTTTAGTTAAAACTTCTTTCATCTTTTTATATAAAGATTTAATTTGAAGATTGCATTCAACTTTATTAATAACAGAATCCTTTTCACTACTAAGAACATCAATTAAGCATATTTCATTTCCTTCCCTATCCATTCCTATAGGATCTTGGAGATATACTTCACTTTTTTGTTTTTTGCTATTTCTAAAAAGCATTAATATTTCATTTTCTATACATCTTGATGCGTATGTTGCAAGTCTTGTGCCTTTTTTTCCATCAAAAGAATCAATAGCCTTAATAAGGCCTACTGTTCCTATTGATATAAGTTCATCAATTTCTTTAGTTGGAAATGAATATTTTTTTACAATATGTGCCACAAGTCTTAAATTTCTTTCAATAAGTATACTTTTAGCTTTTTCATCTCCATCTCTCAATTTTTTTAAATACATTTTTTCTTCCTTTTCATCAAGCGGCATTGGAAATGTATTACTTCCATTAATATATCCTGATAAAAATATAGAATTACTAAAAAATTCTAATAGGTTAATTAATAAAAACACCCTTTTCCTCCTGGAAGTTCTTACTAATATAATATTAACTATTAAAATATATTATTACATATCTAAAAAAATTATAAACTATAGTCAAAATATATGTTTTCTAATTCAACATGGCATTTAATAAATAAATCTACAGCTTCTGGTGCAAATTGTCTTCCTCGCTGACTTACAATTTCTTTGTATACTTGTTCTTTTTTCCATGGTTTTTTATAAGATCGTTCTGACATTAAAGCATCAAAAACATCTAACACAGATACATATCTTGAATAAAAATCTATTTCTTCACCTTTAAGCTTATAGTATCCTGTACCATCCCATCTTTCATGATGTTCCTTTGCAATTACCCTTGCAATTTCAATTATTCTACCAGGTACATTTTTTAGTAATTTTTCTCCTATATCAGTATGTTTTTTTATTATTTCATACTCATCCTTTGTAAGTTTCCCTGGCTTTTGAAGCAATTCATTAGGAATTGTTAATTTACCTATATCATGAAGCATTGTGGCAACAGCAAATGTTTCCTTTTCATCCTTTGAATAACAAATATATCTTCCAAATACCTTGGCATATTCAGATACTCTTTTTATATGCTTTCCAGTTTCTTTTGAGTTTGATTCAGAAATTTCAGCTAATGAATAAATAAGTTCTTCTTGAGTTTTTTTCATTTCCTCTTTACTCTTCTCTAAACTTTCTGAATAGTCAAATAATCTACTTTGAATGCTGCTTGTATTTTCTACTGCTTTATATGCAACATAAGCAACTGCTGAATAAACTAATATTTCTGGCAAAATTCCATATGCACAAACTTCATAAATAGTTCTTCTTGGTTCGTCAAACGTAGTCATACAAAATATACTAAGTAAATTACCAAAAACTATAACTATATTTGTGGCAACTATTGTAAAACTATATAACTTTTTATCTGAATAAAAGCCTGACATTACAATAGGGAAAACAAATGCTATACAAGCATGATAAGTAAAAAATGCATATAAAATCATTATTCCAATTAAAATATTAAATATATAAATATATTTAATATTTTTGCCTTTATTTTTTATTAATTTATTTAATATACATGGCATACAAAAAAAGGACATAGCTAAAAAGCATGCAATACATGTTGATTTTTTATTTAAAATAAATATCCCTAGTAAATTCAAAATGCAAATAGCAAAAATAACCAATGCAGAAACAAAACAAGTTTTAGATAAAACATCATGTGATTCTAGGTCATTTTTTCTTATATATTCTTCCCTATTCATATTACCCCTACATAATCTTTATTAATACTATAATATATAGCACATAACAATTATATCATATATTAACATTTTATATATTAAAAATTAATAATTTGTTAATTTTAAATTTGTGCTTTAATAATATCTCCAAATATTGGCGCTGCAATTCCTCCACCTCCAACATTTTCATTTAAACTATTCTTTATATTAGGTACACACACTATCATAGTATACACTTTATCATTTAATTTATAATAACCAGCAAACCAGCAATGAGTACACTTACCATTACCACTTGTAGCAGAACCAGTTTTACCTCCCATTAAAACATTATCTACATATGCTTTTTTACCAGTGCCATAAAGTATAGTGCCCTTCATAGCTTCTTTTACTTGCATAGATGTGGTTTTACTAAATACATTAATTTTTTCAGTAGCGTATTCTTTTATTGAATTATTATTACTATCTAAAACTTTATCAACTATATATGGTTTTACATATGTTCCATTATTAACTAAAGTATTTATTGCTCCTAACATTTGAATTGGAGATACAGTAATGCATTGCCCTATAGAAATGTTATTCATTCCATCTTCCTTCTTAGGTTTATTACCTGAAGTTTCACCTTGCATATTAAGAACTTTATCAAAAAGTCCACATTTAGATGAATAATCTATAAGCTTATCATATGATACATTATTTCCTATTTGAGCATATATATCATTACATGAAACAAAAAAAGCTTTTTCTGTAGATAATTTTCCATGAGATCCGCTTTTGCATATTCTACCATTACAAAAAAGTTCACTATTCATGGTTATTTGTCCTTCTTCTAAAGCACTTGCCAAAGTAATAGCCTTAAAAATTGATCCTGGTTCATATCCTATGCCTTCAATACCCAAATTAATATTAGCCATACTTTCATCCTTTTGCACCATAGCCTTAATTTTACCAGTGTCACTTTCCATTATCATTATTCCTATATTTTCATAATCTTTATATTCCTCTTTATCTAAAACCTCTTTTACTTCTTGTTCTAAATCATCATTTATAGTTAACTGAATATTTTTATTAAAAGAAGGAACAATTTCAGAAGTTTCTATATACCTTGCATCACTATCAATATAAAAATCTTTATAATTATTTTCATTATCCTTTAGGTAATTATAAATATCCTGCTGCAAAGACTTTGAAGAATAATCATTTAAATTAATCATATTTTGAAACATTACTCCATTATTCCATGCATATTTTTTGTCAATTTCTTTTCTTTCATAAGCATATACACCTTTTAAATTAATAAGCTTTTTAACCTTATCATATGTTTCCTTTGAAACGTCATAATATGTTTTACCACTACTATTTATAATATCTGTAAAAGAAAAATCATCAACTCCATTTTTCATTATATAATTAAAAGCAATAAGACTTTTCAATGTATCTTCATAATTATTTAGAGAAAAAGGTTTTTTATCAACAACTACAACATACTTTTTAGTATAATCACATAAATCTTTTAAATTATCATCATATACGTTAAATACAACATCTGACACAACTTCACTTTGCTTATTAGTATAATTATTTAATACATAACTAGCAGGATAAACTTGTAAGAAATACAACCTTACAGATAATCCAAGTAAAATAAAAGTATATATAAGCCATACTATTTTTATCCTTTTATTATTAAAACTTATAAAAATAAAAAACATCTCCTTCCTATCTAAATTCTAGACAAGAAAAAGATGTTTTAATCAAAATTTTATATATTTTTTATAATAATATCTTTTACTTTTAATGGCACATTAACCTTGACTTTAAATAACATTTGTGGTCTAGGTGCTGAATCTATCTTTGTACCATCATTTTCTCTCATATCAGATAATGTAACTTCAAAATTATCTCCAACAGGTCTTAATACCTCCACAGTATCATTATCAAATACCTTGTTCTTTTGTTCTATTGTTGCTACCATATTTTCTTCATCAAATTCTTTTACCATTCCAACTATATCAGCAGTTCTTGTGTAGGCTGAACTATCATAAATTTGTCTATCTTCATCTCCATAGTAAAATCCTGTACTATATATTCTATGACTAACTTTATTTAAATTATCCATCCATTCTTTTTTAAACTTATAATCCTTTGGAGATGCAAGATAAGCATCTACTGCTTGCCTATATGCTTTTACAACAGCTGCAACATAAAAGTTACTTTTCATTCTTCCTTCTATTTTTAAAGAATATACTCCTGCTTCAATAACCTCATCAATATGTTCAATCATACATAAATCTTTTGAATTCATTATATATGATCCGTGTTCATCTTCTTTTATTTGATAGTATTCTCCAGGTCTTTTTTCTTCTACTAAATAATAGTTAAATCTACATGGCTGAGCACATGCTCCTCTATTAGAATCTCTTCCTATCATATAATTTGAAAGAAGACATCTACCTGAATAACTTACACACATTGCCCCATGAACAAAGGCTTCTAAATCGCAACTTTCAGGTAATTTTTCTCTTATTTCTCTTATTTCTTTAAGGGATAATTCTCTTGCAAGAACAATTCTTTTTACCCCAAGATCATGCCAAAATTTTGCTGATCTCCAATTTACATTATTAGCTTGAGTACTTAAATGTATTTCAAGTTCAGGAGCAGCTTCTTTACATACAGCTAAAATTCCCGGATCTGAAACTAAAACAGCATCAACCTTTAATTTATATAATTCTTTTACATATTCAGATAATCCTTCAAAATCTTCATTATGAGGAATTACATTTAAAGTAACATAAACTTTTCTGCCTCTATCATGGGCATATTTTACTCCCTCTTCTATTTCTTCATTTGTAAAATTATCAGCAAATGCCCTTAAATTAAGCTTGCTTCCTCCAAGATATACTGCATCTGCCCCAAAATCAATAGCAGTTTTCAATTTGTCTAAATTACCAGCTGGCGCCAATATTTCTGGTTTTTTCATTACTTTTGCCTCCTTGTGGTTACAGCAATTCCATCGCCCATTGGGATAACTGATGTTATTAAATCATCACTACTGTTTACCATTTCTAAATATGTTTTCATTCTCTTTACAATTGTAATTTTTCTTCTTTTTACAAGTTCTTTTGATGCAACCATTCCTCTAAATAAAACATTATCAGCAACTATTATGCCATCTTCTTTTAAAAGCCTTAAGCAGTGAGGAAGAAAATGATTATAATGTCCCTTGCCAGCATCCATAAAAATCAAATCAAATTTGTCATCTAGTTTTTCTAAAACTTCAAGACAATCTCCCTCTTTAATTTTAATATGGTCTTGGAGATTAAATTTTTCTATATTAGCTTTTGCATATTCTATCATTTTTTCGTCTCTTTCAATAGTAACAATATCTACATTTTTGTCTTGAGATGCTTCATACATTAATATAGAAGAAAAACCTATGGCTGTTCCAAGTTCTAGAATCTTTTTAGGTTTTTTTATTTGAACCATTAATTCTAAAAATTTCCCTGTTTCCTTTTGAACAATTGGCACTTTATTTTCTCTTGCAAAATCTTCAATTTTCTTAAGAGTGCCTTCCCTTTCTGGAATTAATCCTCTAATATATGATTCCATATAATCGTAAGTTATATTACTCATTTAATCCTCCAAGCTTATTAATTTTAAATTTACAATGCAAAAAGTAAATAGCCTAAGGCTATTTACTTTTAAAAATATGTAATTACAAAAAATTATCTTTTATTTCTGCTTATTATTTTTTTTCTTTCATTTGTATCAAGTATAATCTTTCTCATTCTAATATTTTGCGGAGTAACTTCAACTAATTCATCATTATTTATAAATTCAAGTGATGCTTCAAGTGACATTTGAATTGGTGGAACTAATTTTACTGCATCATCTGAACCAGATGCTCTTGTATTAGTAAGCTTTTTACCTTTACATACATTTATATCAATGTCTTCAGCTCTTCCACATACTCCAACTATCATACCTTGATATACAGGTACACCAGGTCCTATAAATAATGAACCTTTATCCTGTGCATTAAATAATCCATATGCTATTGAATCTCCAGTTTCAAAAGAAACAATTGACCCTCTAGTTCTAGTAGGAATATCTCCCTTATATGGACCATAACTATCAAATACATGGTTCATTATACCATTACCTTTTGTATCAGTCATAAATTCATTTCTAAAACCAATAAGTCCTCTTGCTGGTATTTTAAATTCTAATCTAGAATATCCATTAACAGCAGAAGTCATATTAACCATTTCACCTTTTCTAGGTCCAAGCTTTTCCATTACAGGTCCCATAAATTCTTCTGGAACATCAATAGTTAAATATTCATAAGGTTCAAGTTTTTTACCATTTTCTTCTTTATAAATAACATTTGCTTTAGAAACTTGGAATTCATAGCCTTCTCTTCTCATTGTTTCAATAAGAATTGATAAATGAAGTTCACCTCTTCCTGATACTTCAAAGCAATCAGGAGTAAGTTCTTTAACTCTTAAACTTACATTAGTTTCAAGTTCTTGCATAAGTCTATCTCTTAAATGTCTAGAAGTTATATATTCACCTTCTTGACCTGCAAATGGAGAATCATTTACCATAAAGTTCATGCTAATTGTAGGTTCATCAATATGCACAAATGGTAATGCTTCAGGAGCTTCTGCATCAGCTATTGTTTCACCAATATTAGCATCAACAACACCACTTATTGCAACAATATCTCCCATTTTTGCTTCATCAGTTTCTTCTTTCTTTAAGCCATTATATGTAAATATACTTGTAACTCTATAATTTTTAGTAGTTCCGTCTATTTTAACTAAAGCTACACTTTGATTCTTTTTAACTGTACCTCTTGCTATTTTTCCAATAGCAATTTTTCCAACAAATGAATTTGATTCAAGTGTTGTAACAAGCATTTGAAATGGTTCATCTATATATCCTTCTGGTGGTGCGCAATGATTTATAATAGTTTCAAATAAAGGAGTCATATCTTTATTTTCATCATCTACATTAACCTTTGCATATCCATCTCTTGCAGATGCATAAAGAATTGGGAAATCTAACTGCTCATCATTAGCTCCAAGTTCTATAAATAAATCAAATACTTCGTCTATTACTTCTTCAGGTCTTGCATCAGGCTTATCTATTTTATTAATAACAACTATTGGTCTTAATCCAAGTTCTAATGCCTTCTTTAAAACAAACTTTGTTTGAGGCATTGGTCCTTCATATGAGTCAACAAGTAATATAACAGAGTCAACCATTTTAAGTACACGTTCAACTTCGCCACCAAAATCAGCATGTCCTGGTGTATCAACAATATTTATTTTTATTCCATTATGCATAACTGCAGTATTTTTTGAAAGAATTGTAATTCCTCTTTCCTTTTCTAAATCATTTGAATCCATAACTCTTTCTTGAACATTTTCATTATTTCTATATACATGACTTTGTTTTAAAAGAGCATCAACTAAAGTTGTTTTACCATGGTCAACGTGAGCTATAATCGCTATATTTCTAATATCTTCTCTCTTTGTTAATTCCATAAAACTTCCTCCAATAATTTGTTTTATTAACCTGCTAGCAAAATCTATAAATCATAGACTTTACATTTTAGCTTATATTATAATTTATCACCTAATTAAACATAATAAATGATATAAATTATTTTATTCCAAAATAAAATTGGATACATTAGTACCCAATTTTCTACATCAGCTTATATTGTAATATCATATTAACAATTTGTCAACAATTATATATTTAAGAAATAACATCTCCATTATGAAATCATATTTCCATTATGATTGGAAGAATCATTGGTTTTCTTTTTGTTTTTTCAAATAAAAATTCTCTAAGTTCTTCTCTCATATTTGATTTTAATGTTGACCAGTCTGTTATTTGTTTAGATTCACATTCATCTAAAACATCTTTAACAATTTGCTTTGCTTCATCCATAAGTTCTTCTGACTCTCTAACATAAACAAAACCTCTTGAAATTATATCTGGTCCTGCAACAACTCTTCCAGATGCTTTTTCTATTGTAACTACAACAGTTAAGATACCATCTTGAGATAAATGTTTTCTGTCTCTTAAAACTATGTGTCCAACATCACCAATGCCAAGACCATCTACAAATACTTGACCAGAATTTACAGTTCCTGATTTTTTAATATAATTTCTTGTTACTTCAATAACATCACCATTTTCAGCAATAACTACATTTCTAGGATTCATTCCTAATTTACATGCAAGTTCAGAATGTTGCTTTAAATGTCTATATTCACCATGTACAGGAACAAAGAATTTTGGTTTAACAAGTGCATGCATTAATTTTAATTCTTCTTGACAAGCATGCCCTGAAACGTGCACTTCTTCCAATGCTGAATATATTACGTCTGCACCTTTTTTAAATAGTTGATTAATAACTCTTGAAACAAATTTTTCATTTCCAGGTACCGGTGTTGCTGAAATAATTACAGTATCACCTTCAACTATGTTAATTTTTCTATGTTCAGATGCAGCCATTCTTGCAAGAGCTGACATTGGTTCTCCTTGACTTCCAGTTGTAACAAGAACAACTTGATCACTAGGGTACCTATTTATTTGATCAATAGATACCAATGTATCTTCTTTAAGGTCTAAATATCCAAGTTCTACAGCAACCTGAACAATATTTTCCATACTTCTTCCAGATACTGCAACTTTTCTTCCATATGTTTCTGCTGCACTTATTATTTGCTGGATTCTATGAACATTAGAAGCAAATGTTGCCACTATAATTCTTCCTTGTGCTTTTTGGAATAACCTTAAGAAGCTATCTCCTACAACTCTTTCTGACATTGTATAACCTTTACGTTCTACATTTGTTGAATCAGCAAGCATTACTAAAACACCTTTTCTTCCAAGCTCTGCAAATCTAGCAAAGTCCGTAAGTTCTCCATCTATTGGTGTATAATCTATTTTAAAATCTCCAGTATGAAGTACAACCCCAAGTGGAGTATGAATAGCTATAGCTACTGAATCAGCTATAGAATGGTTTGTTTTTATAAATTCTACAGAAACAGAATTTAATTTAATAATATCTCTTGGTTTAACCTTAACTAAAGTTGTTGTTGCAAGCAAATTGTGCTCTTTCAACTTTGTTTCAACTATTCCAAGAGTTAACTTTGTACCATATACTGGCACATTTAATTGTTTAAGGACATAAGGTAGCGCTCCAATATGATCCTCATGACCATGAGTTAAAAATATACCTCTTATTTTTTCTTGGTTTTTTAATAAATATGATACATCTGGAATTACAACATCTATTCCATACATATCTTCATCAGGGAATTTAAGCCCGCAATCAATAACAACTATATCTTCTTTATACTCTATAGCTGTTAAATTCTTACCGATTTCATTTAAACCACCAAGAGGTACAATTTTAATCTTAGCTCTCTCTGTTTTCATATTTAACCTCCATATTTAATTTTTTCTATAAAAAAGGATATTCATATACATGTATATTTATATGCCTTATTCATCATCTTTATGGTCATTCATTTTTTTCTGACATTCTTCACATATACCATAAAATTTTACTGAATGATCCAAAATCTTAAATTTATATTGTTTTTTTATTTTTTCTTCTAGTTGCTCTAAAAGATCATCTTCAACTTCTATAACAGCATTGCATATATTACATATTAAATGATGATGCATATGCCTTTCATCACTATGAACAATTTCATATCTACTACAGCCATCATTTAATTGAAGTTTACTTACTAAACCTATTTGTTCAAATAATTGAATAGTTCTATATACTGTAGCAAGACCTATTTCAGGGCATATTTTTTTAACTTCATCATATATTTCTTCTGCAGTTAAATGTTTTCCCTCACTTTGAATTATAGTATCAACAATTGCTCTTCTTTGAGGTGTTAGTTTGTATCCTTTTTTCTTTAAGTCCTCTTTAAGGACATTATAATCTATGCTTACTTCTTTGCTCATTAATTACACCTTCTTTTTAGCATATTATTCTATAATTTCTTCTGACATTAAAAGTTCATAGGTTTCTGAAACTAAAGCAAATTCTTCATCATCTTCTATAGTAGAATATATTTCCTTGCCATCTTCTTCTATATACTTCAAAACGTATGCTTCTTCTGTATCAATACCATAAGGAGTTACTACTACATACTCATTACCAGTGTCTTCTATTTTAAAGAAAGTAATAACTTTCATTTTTTCTTCTTCGCCTTGCTCATTTTCTAAATATATAAAATCTAAATTCTTCATATATTACTCTCCTTTCTTTTAAAATATATATAATTATTTCAAATGTAAATTTATTAACATAATTACTTTCAAATTTATTTTTATTTTTTCAAATTAGATAATCTATCTAAAAAACCTTGCAAAATATATGTTGCAGCTATTTTATCTACAATTTTTTTTCTTTTTGATCTTGAAAGATCTGCTTCAAGCATAGCTCTATGTGCTGCTACTGTTGTTAATCTTTCATCCCACATTTCTATTTTTATATTTTTATAATTTTCTACTTCTTCCTGAATTTTTTCTTCTAATAGCTTTGTAAATTCCATTATTTTTTCACCTGCAAAGCCAATTGAACCGTTCATATTTTTTGGAAGTCCTATTACTATAATATTAGCTTCATATTTTTTTATTAACTTAATTACTTCTTCTAAATCATAATTTTTATTTTTTCTTCTAATAGTAGTAATTCCCTGTGCTGTAAAACCTAAAGGATCAGACACAGCAATTCCTATAGTTTTTTGGCCTACATCTAGCCCTAAAATTCTCATATACATCTCCTAATGTAAAAGGTGCCCTAAACGGCACCTTTTATTTTACTTCCAAATAAGATTTTATTACTTCTTCAAGAATTTCGTCTCTCTCAAGTTTTCTTACTAAAGCTCTTGCTCCGTTATAATTCGTAATGTAAGTAGGGTCTCCTGAAATAAGATATCCTACAAGCTGGTTAATTGGATTATAGCCCTTCTTTTTTAAAGAATCATACACTTCTGTTAATATTGCTTTTGTTAGTGCTTCTCTATTTTTTTGAACATCAAACTGCATTGTTACATCATTATTTTCATTCATAATATCGCTGCCTATGCAGCCACCCCCTTACCATATTAATTTGGGTTAATATATATTAATTACTTATATTGTTCCGATACAATCACCTTAATTCATATATAATTATACCCTATTTTATAATAATTGTATACTATTTTACTAAACTTTTAACTATTTCACATACTTTTGATACTGCTTCTTCTATCTTTGAAGGATCTTTACCACCAGCTTGAGCCATATCTGGTCTTCCTCCTCCTCCACCATTTACTACTTTTGCAACTTCTCTTATTATATTACCACAGTGAATTCCCTTATTTAAAGTATCTTTAGTAGCCATGGCAACAAGATTTACTTTGCCATCACAATTGCTTAATAAAACTACGACTCCAGAATTTATCTTATCTCTAACTTTGTCAGCTAAATCTCTTAAGGAATTTCCGTCTATTCCTTCAAGAGCATAAGAAACAACATTTATGCCATTAATTTCTTGTTTTGAATTTAATATTTCATCTTCAGCTCCACTATTTAACTTGCTCTTAAGTTCAGAAATTTCCTTATCTTTATCTTTAAGCTCACTAAATTGTTGATTTATTCTATTTGTTATTTCTTTTTCACTACACTTTAATGCAGTACAAGCATCTTTTAAAAGCTTTTGCTTATGTTCTACATAGTTTATAGCTCCGAATCCTGTTAATGCTTCAATTCTTCTAACACCTGCAGCCACTCCTGATTCTGCAATTATTTTAAATAGTCCAATTTCACCAGAATTTGAAACATGTGTACCACCACAAAGTTCAACAGAAAAATCTTTTACTGATACTACTCTAACCTTATCTCCATATTTGTCATCAAAAAGCGCCATAGCTCCTGTTTTCTTAGCTTCGTCTAATGTCATAAGTTCAGTTGTTACAGGATATACTTCCATAATTTTTTCATTTACAATCTTTTCAACTTTTTCTATTTCTTCTTCACTTAAACCTTGGAAATGAGCAAAGTCAAATCTTAATCTTTCTTCATCTACATAAGAACCTGCTTGATGAACATGATCTCCTAATACTTCTTTTAATGCTTCTTGAAGCATATGTGTTGCAGTGTGATTTTTACATATATTATTTCTTCTCTTTGCATCTACCTGCATATTTACATCATCATTTAAGCTTATTACACCTTCAAGGACCTTTACATAATGAATAACTTTGCCACCAACATTTTTTCTAGTATTATACACTTTAACTTTACTACCATTTGAAGTTATTATACCTGTATCTCCAACTTGACCACCCATTTCAGCATAAAATACAGTTTTGTCAGTTACAATATAACCCTTTTCGTCTTTTACAAGTTCATCTCTAAAGTTTTCATCATCTGCTAAAACTAAAACTTTCGCATTACAGTTTAATGAATCATATCCTAAAAATTCAGTATTTATTGAAGCTTCTACTTTATTTATAGGAACTTCTTCACTGCCCATATATGAAGTAGTTTCTCTTGCTTCTCTAGCTCTTACTCTTTGTTCATTCATTGCTTTATCAAAAGATTTTCTATCTATTGTAATACCTTTTTCTTCACATATTTCCTCTGATAATTCATATGGGAAACCATAAGTATCATATAATGTAAATGCCTTTTCACCATCTAATTCTTTTTTAGATTCTTTTGCTAATTCATCTATGTAATCTAAAAGCATATTCATACCAGTATCTATTGTTTTGTTAAATCTTTCTTCTTCTAATGATATGATCTTTTTAATAAATACCTCCTTTTCTCTTAAATTAGGATACCCTTTTTCATAATTTTCTATAACAGAATCTACTATTTCAGTTAAGAATAATCCCTTAATTCCTAAAAGCCTTCCATGTCTTGCTGCTCTTCTTAGAAGTCTTCTAAGTACATATCCTCTTCCTTCATTACTTGGTGAAACGCCATCTGCTATAAGCATAGTTACACTTTTTACATGGTCTGTAATAATTCTAAGAGATACATCTTTATTTTTATCTTCTCCATATTTAACATGACATAGTGAACTTACTTTATTTAATATATTTCTTACTGTATCTATCTCAAATATATTATCTACACCTTGCATTATAGTTGCAATTCTTTCAAGTCCCATACCTGTATCTATATTTGTCTTTTTAAGTTTTTCATAGTTTCCTTCTCCGTCACCATCAAACTGAGTAAATACAAGATTCCAGAATTCTATAACCCTATCTTCATCCCCAGCTTTAACAAATTCTTCAGCAGTTTTCACAGGTTCTAGCCCTTCGCCTCTATCATAGTGAATTTCTGTACATGGACCACAAGGACCTGCACCATGTTCCCAGAAATTATCTTCCTTACCTAATCTAAAAATTCTCTTTGGATCTAAATCAGTTTTTTTAGTCCAAATATCATATGCCTCATCATCATCTAAATATATTGTTACATATAACTTATCTTTAGGAATTTGTAAAACTTCAGTTACAAATTCCCAAGCCCATGGAATGACCTCTTCTTTAAAATAGTCACCAAAAGAAAAATTACCAAGCATTTCGAAAAAGGTACCATGTCTAGATGTTTTTCCTACATTTTCGATATCACCTGTTCTTATACACTTCTGACAAGTTGTTATTCTATTTCTTGGTGGAGTTTGAACTCCAGTAAAATATGGCTTAAGTGGTGCCATACCAGCATTTATAAGTAATAAACTTTTATCATTTTTGGGAACTAGTGAAAAACTATCTAATCTTAAATGACCTTTGCTTTCAAAGAATTTCAAATACATTTCTCTAAGTTCATTTGTTCCTATATTCTTCATATATAAAAAACCTCCATTATTTTATCTTACTATAAAAAAAGAGCCTCCATCCCCATAAAACAAGGGACGAAAGCTCATAATTATTCATCTTCCGCGGTACCACCCTAATTACGCATTTATGCGTCACTTAAGTTGAGTTAATAAGCTCCAAGGCAGCTTCAAAATAAATTCTAAAAAGTTTTCACCAAACACTTTCTCTCTAAATAGTAATTTAAATTTACTAATCCTCTTCACAGCTATTTATTAATGTCATTTTCAAGACAATTATTAAATTATAATACAATTTAGATTGTATTATAAGTAAGTTTTTATGTCAACATTTATTTAAGAAACATAATATTAAAATAAATATTTATTTATATCATCGTAAAACACTTTAAAAATTACTACTATAGGAACAGCCATAACCATCCAAAAAAGTCCACCAAGTTTTTCTCCTACAATAATAGAAATTAATATAAGTATAGGATGTATATCAGTGCAGTTTCCTGTAATTTTAGGACATATAATATCTCCTTCTATTTGTTGAATTAAAAACAAAAGCAAAAAAGCATAAATACCTTTAGTAGTCGAATCTATCAGTGCCACAAAAATTATTGGAACAGCTCCAAATATAGGTCCAAAGTAAGGGATTATGTTAAATATTCCATTTATAATTGAAAGCCAAACAGGAAATTTAATTTTAAGCACAGCCATTCCAATTAATGACAAAATAGTTATTATGCCAGAAAGAGTCATTTGTCCTAATATATATTTTCCTAAAATATTATCAATATCATACAATATTTTCTTAAATAAGATTCTGTTTTTTCTAGGAACTATCATAAGAGCTTTTTGAGAAAGATTAGTGCTGTCTGCCAAAATATAATATGAAATAACAGGAACTATTGTGTAAGATAAAAAATTGCTGCTAAATTTAATTATATTTTGAAAAACATTTATAGATAAGCTTTCAATTGCATAAACTAATCTTTCCTTAATTTTTTTATATAAATGTGCAATAATTGATGATTTCTCAAAAAAAGTTTTCTTTTCTAAAGAATTTAATTCACTTGCCAGTTTATTAAAAACAATACTTACATTATCAAATTCATTATACATAATTGGAATTACAATAAAAAGAATACATAAAAAAAATACTAATGTGAAAATAAAAATTATAATAGTTGCTTTTTTGTTGTTTATATTTAATTTTTCTTTAAGCTTATTTCTTACTGGTTTCAAAATATATGAAATAACACAGGAAATTATAATTATATTTACCAAATCTCTTATTTTTTCTAATTTAAAATACAAAAACAAACATATAAAAGTAAAAAAAACTATAGAAACCCTTAAATATTTATATTTTTTTTTCATAAAATCATTCCTTATTTTACAATCTTGTTTCTTCATGAATCATGCTAAAAAATTTAATTGAAGATTTACCCTTGCACATAATATAATTACCACTTTTATAAACATCTGATGCTAAAACAATTACTTTACCTAATATAAACTTTTCTAAAATTCCAGGTGTAACTATAAAAGCCTTTATATTATAATTATTTTCATCAACTAAAACTTCTGAAATATTCCCCATAAGAATTCCATCTTTATCATATATTTCAGAATTTATAATAAAGTTATCTTCATTTGTTTTAATTCTTGTAAGCTTAGATACATAAATTTTATTTGTAATATTTTTAATATTTAATGTACTAGCAAAATTATTTTTATGATAACTAAACATAAAATTAATTTTAAATCCTATAAGTTTTTTTTCATTTATATCAAAAAGAATTTTACTTACCTTACCCTGATATTTGTTTTTACTATTTACAATAATCATTTCCTTAAAATCTTTAGATTTATACATTTAAACACCTACATAAAATAATTTACAAGATATTTTTTGTATATTTTTAAAAAATTATTCAAAAAAAGAGCATGCATAATTAATTTTTTTTATATGCATACTCTTAAAATATTTAAATAAACTATAAAATTCCTTCTATTTTACCGCCACCAACAACAATATTACCATCATAAAATACTACAGATTGACCTTTTGTTATGGCCCTTTGATTTTCTTTAAATATTACTTTTACTTTTCCATCTTTAATTGGAATTATAGTAGCTTCTGCTGGTTTTGCTGAATATCTTACCTTTGCAGTAATACTCATTTCCTTTTCTAACTTGTCAAAAGGAATAAAATTAACATCCTTTGCTATAAGACCCTTTCTAAATATTTCATCTTCAGAGCCTAAAACAACAGTATTGTTTTTAGGATTTATAGCTGTAACAAAAACTGGTCTTCCAAGAGCTATTCCAAGTCCTTTTCTTTGTCCTATAGTATAATATACTATTCCTTTATGTTTTCCAAGTATATTTCCATCCTCATCTACAAAATTTCCTGGTTTAACTTTACCTGGGGCTGCTTCTTTTATAAATCTTCCATGATCATTATCTGTAACAAAGCATATTTCCTCACTATCTTTTTTGTTATGAACTGCAAGACCTATTTCCTTTGCAATTTCTCTTATTTTTTCCTTTTTATAATCACCACAAGGCATAAGTGTATGTGAAAGCTGATCTTGTGTAAAGTTATAAAGCATATATGTCTGATCCTTTTTATCATCATCAGACTTTTCTAAAAGATACCTACCATCTTTATTTATGACCTTTGCATAATGACCAGTGGCAATGTAATCTGCTCCAATTCCTTTAGCCTTTCTTAAAAGTTCATCAAACTTTAAGTATTTATTACATTCCACACAAGGGTTTGGTGTTCTTCCATTTAAATATTCATCTACAAATACATCAATAACCTTTTCTTTAAAAGGTTTCTTGAAATTAAGTACATAAAATGGTATTCCAATTCTATCACAAACTCTTCTTGCATCTTCAACTGCAGAAAGGCCACAACAACCACCTTCCATTTCTACATGATCTGGATCATCAGGTGCCATTCTCATTGTTATGCCAATAACATCATACCCCTGTTTTTTTAAAAGATATGCAGCAACGGAACTATCAACTCCGCCACTCATACCAACTACTACTTTTTTTTTCATTACTTTTTTTCACACCTTTTTTTATTCGCCATGAACTTGATCGTGTAAATCATCTCCATGTTCCTTGTAATCCCATTCTTCTAAGCCTTGATTTTTTCTATAATCATTAATAGCTTTATGGATACCTTCTTCTGCTAATACAGAACAGTGCATTTTTACTGGTGGAAGTCCATCAAGAGCTTCTGCTACAGCTTTATTTGTAAGATTCCATGCTTCTTCAACTGTATGACCTTTTATAAGTTCAGTTGCCATTGAAGATGATGCTATAGCAGAACCACATCCAAAAGTCTTAAACTTAGCATCTTTTACTATATTATCTTCAATTTTAAGATATATTTTCATTATATCTCCACATTTAGGATTTCCTACTTCACCTACACCATTAGCATCTGGAATTTCTCCTACATTTCTTGGGTTTCTAAAATGGTCCAAAACTTTTTCTGAATACATCATAATTATTTATCTCCTTTCTTTTTAAAGTCATCCCATAATGGTGACATGTCTCTTAATCTTTGTATAATAGGTGGTACTTTTTCAAGTACATAATCTACGTCCTCTTCTGTTGTACCATCACCCATTGTAAGTCTTAGTGATCCATGAGCAATTTCATGCTTAAGTCCAATAGCTAAAAGGACGTGAGAAGGATCTAAAGAACCTGATGTACAAGCACTTCCACTTGATGCAGCTATTCCTTCAAAATCTAATGATAAAAGAATTGATTCTCCTTCAATAAATCTAAAGCATACATTTACATTACTTGGAAGTCTTTTATCTCCTCTTGGTCCATTAAGTCTAGTATATGGTATTTTTAATAATCCATCAATTAATTTTTCTCTTAAAGCTGTTAATCTTTTTGAATGTTCTTCAAGATTTTCAACAGCTAATTCCATTGCCTTACCAAGTCCAACTATTCCAGGTACATTTTCTGTTCCTGCTCTTCTGCCTCTTTCTTGACCACCTCCATGTATAAGGTTATGAATTCTAACACCTTTTTTAATATATAAAGCTCCAACTCCCTTTGGTCCATATATTTTATGGCCAGCTAATGATAAAAGGTCTATATTCATATCTTTAACATCTATAGGCACATGACCTACAGCTTGAACTGCATCAGTATGGAATAAAACTCCTCTTTCATGACAAATTGCACCTATTTCTTTTACAGGTTCTATTGTACCTATTTCATTATTTGCAAACATTACTGAAACAAGTATTGTTTTATCAGTAATTGCATTTTTTAAATCATCTAAATTTATAAAACCTTCCTCATCAACATCTAAGTAAGTAACTTCAAAGCCATTTTTCTCCAAAAATTCACATGCATGTAATATAGCATGATGCTCTATTTTGGTAGTAATTATATGATTTCCTTTATTTTTGTAAGCACTGGCAATACCCTTAAGTGCCCAGTTATCTGCCTCAGAGCCACCACCTGTTATATAAATTTCATCAGGGTTTGCATTTAAAGCCTTTGCTATTTTTTCTCTTCCCTTCATAACAGCAATAGTATTTTCTCTTGCTAAGCTATAAAAAGATGAAGGATTTCCAAACTTTTCAGTAAAGTAAGGTTTCATTTCTTCAAAAACTTCTGGTTTAACATATGTAGTTGCGGAATAATCCATATAAACATTTTTCATTTATTACATCACCTCAATGAACAATTTTTAAAACTTGATTTTTTCTTTGTATTTCATTATAATCATCAACCATATCTTGAAGAGATATAGATGTCATTACTTCATCAATACTCTTTTTAATTTTTTCCCATAAAAGCCTTGTAACACAGCCATCTGAATTAGTACAATCATCATTATTAATACAGCTTGATATTTCAACAGGCCCTTCAACAACATTAATAACATCAGCAACGGTAATATCTTTTGGTTCCCTTCCTAAAACATATCCACCTTGAGCTCCTCTTATACTTATAATAAGTTTAGCTTTTCTAAGTTGTGCAAAAAGTTGTTCTAAATAGTATTCTGAAATATTTTGCCTTTTAGATATAGTTTTAATTGATATGGGATCCTTACCATAATTAAGGGCTAATTCTACCATAGCTTTTACACCATACCTACCCTTTGTAGATAATTTCATTTTTTTCACCTCTTAATGTTGAGTAAATTACTAGGATTTAATTTACGTTTATATCATACTAACTTACTCTGAATTTGTCAATATAATTTGAAAATTATTTTTTACTAAATTACAAATTTGTAAACAAAAAAGAGCAGTTTAAAACTACTCTTTCTCCTTATTAAAAATCATTGCCTCAAAATTTTGTACAGGAACTGGCTTTGAATAATAATATCCTTGAGCCATTTCACATTTTGCTGCTTTTAAAAAATATACTTGCTTATCACTTTCAACACCCTCACATATAACATTAATATTTAAGTCACGTGCCATTTCAATTACCCTTTTAATTATAATCTCACTTTTGCTTGTATCATGAGTATCATCATCTAAAAATACTCTATCAATTTTTAAAATATTAATAGGAACCTCTTTTAGTAAATTTAATGATGAATAACCTGATCCAAAATCATCCATTGATACTTTAAAACCTAATTTTTGAATTTCCTTCACTATATTTATTATCTTGCTATTATCATCAGTAAATACACTTTCAGTTATTTCAAGTTCAATGTATTTTGTATCAACATTATATTTTTTTACAACAGCCTTAAGTTTGTCTATATAATCTATTTGATTTATAGTTTCCCTTGATTGGTTTACCGAAATAGTAATATCAGTACGTCCTTCTTTAATAAGTCTTTCCATTATTACAAAAACCTGTTCAAGCATATAAAAATCAACCTTTGATACAAAACCATCCTTTTCAAATATAGGTATAAATTTGCCAGGAGGCATAAATCCTAAATCCTTAGATATCCATCTTACTAATGCCTCCGCTCCGCATATTTTATCATTTTCCAAATTAACTTTAGGTTGTAAATATACCTTAAATTCTCCATCTTCAAGAGCTTTCTCCATTTTACTTTCTATTTGTTCTTCATCCATAATTTGTTTAAGAAGATTATCATCGTAGTAGTTATAATTCTTCTTAGTGTCATTTTTTATATACTGCCATGCAAGCTTAGCTTTTTCAATTATATCTGTAATTTCTTCCTTATTGTTTTTAATTTCGTATAAACCTATTCTAAATCCAGATATCCCCATGGATTTAGGTAGAACTTGAACAAGAAAATCATTAAGCTCTTGTTGTACATTTCCATTATTTTTTATAAGTGCTATAAAAGTGTCTGATTCTATTCTTGAACATTTTTCTTTACCAAAATATTTTTTATCTAAAGCTTTTGCCAATTTCTTTATAATTTTATCACCATAATTATAGCCATATTTATAATTAATAAATTTAAATTTTTTAATATCAAATACTGCCACTACATATTTTTCATCAGTATTTTTCAAAATCTTTTTAAGGGCTTCATGAAATGCAAGAAGATTTGATATTCCTGTTAATTCATCAGTAAAAACAACCTTTTTTAACTGCATACTTTTATTAATTTCAATACCAAGTATATAACATGCTATTGTTATTATTGCTATAGTTATACATGTCATTATTTGAATTGTTTTATTTAAAAGATTTTTTCCATATTCTAATACCTTATTATCCTCAATATATGAAACTGTTATCCAATTAGAATTTGAAAGCACTGGCGCATATCCTAAATATCCAGTTTTATCTTCTTTTTCTACCTTTAGTACATCACTTTGATTTTTTTCTATTTCATCCTTAACTTTATTTATATAATTACCAAGTTGGATATCTTGATACATCATGTAATGATAAAAATTTCTACAATCGCTATCATCAAATTTATTACTTACTCTAAAAATAATATAGCCATCTTCATCCATAATATATGAAAAACCAACATCATCCCCAAGATAATTTTTCATACTACTTTTTAAATCATATACATTCTTAATTGCATAAATATCTCCAACCATTTCGCCATTTATAAATACTGGTACAGTTATTGCAATAGCTTGATAATCAACTTTTTCATCATTAAAGGCATTGCTTATTAAAGGTTTCTTATCATACACTACTTTATAATAAAACGACTTATCACGAACATCCTCAACAGTTCCATCATCTAAATACATATACCCATTACTATCTATAAAATAAGCTTTAGAGAATTCATACATAGAAGCTAATTTATTAATCCTTTTAGTTAACTCATGTTTATTATCAAGTTCTTCACTGCGTATTGATGCTACTACATTTTGCAACACATCAATTTTCCCTTGAAGATATATTTTTATAAAATTGTTATTTTGCTTTATTTGATCTTTAAGACTATTTTCAACAATTTTATTAGTACAATCTGATATATTTAAAGTTGCACTAATAAACATATATATTGCAACTATGGACACAATAACAATTAGACCATATTTTAGTAAAACCTTAGAAATTTTTTTATGTCTTTTACTTTTTTGTTTTAATTTCCCCATATGTATCACATCCATTCAATTATACTTATATCAATGTTATATTGCTTATAAATATCCTCTTACTATAATTATATAATTCTGACAATTCAATTCAATGGAGTTTACACATAGTTAACACAATATTACCACATTAGCTATTTTTTTACTCAAATAGTAAATCAAAATAAAAAAAGTATAGAAAAAACATTTCTTATATTCTTTCCATACTTAAAATATTATATAAATTGTGAAATTATAATAGCACCTAACATTATAGGAATATTATAATGCAAAAATGTTGGCACACAAGTATCCCATATATGATCATGATTTCCATCTGCATTTAACCCACTAGTTGGTCCAAGAGTAGTATCTGATGCTGGTGAACCTGCATCTCCAAGAGCTGCTGCAGCAGACATTAAAAGTATTGTGGCATTTACAGAAAATCCTATTTTTGCGCATAATGGTACATAAATAACAGCAAGTATAGGAACAGTTCCAAAGGATGTTCCGATTCCAATAGTTACAAAAAGACCTATTAATGTAATAATTGTGGCAGCAATAAGTTTGTTACCTCCAATTAAATGAATTGAACTATTAATAAGAGAATCAACTCCTCCACATTCTTTTAGTACCATTGCATAACCTCCTGCAATAAGCATAATAAAGGCAATATAGCCCATTTGCTTTATACCACCATAAAAAAGCTTGTCTACATCTTTTAGTCTTACTGCTTTAAAAATAATCATAACTAATATGCCACAAAGTGCCGCAAGAGGTAGAGACTTAAATATAAATTGAACAATAACTGTAGCTATTATAGCTAGCAAACTTACATAATGTTCTTTTTTTAATTGTTCACTATCAATTTTTTTATTATCCTTAATATCTAAATTATCAAATTTATCATTTCTATATTCTCTAGGCTTTTTGTAAGATACTAAAATTGCAATTAATAATCCTACTAACATTAAAACTCCTAAAATCCAATTAATCTTTGTAACATCTGAAACAGTTACATTCATACCATTTTCAGTTAGGTTCTTTGCAACAATCCCCTGAAATATAAGTCCAAAACCAAGAGGTACAACAATATATGGCATTTCAAGACCAAAAGCTAATGCACAAGAAGCCCCTCTTCTATCAATATTTAATTTATTCATAATATTTAATAATGGGGGTATAAGTATTGGAATAAAAGCTATATGTATTGGAATAATATTTTGTGAAAGACATGCAATTCCTGCAAAAATGAATAATAACATCTTTCCATTTCCTTTAATTAAGGATACTATCTTTTTTGAAAATATCTCACTAACCCCTGTGCAAGTCATTGCTGTAGCAAAAGCTCCTAAAAGAATATAAGAAAGGGCTGTTTCAGCATTGCTAGAAAAGCCATTATATAAAGTTTCAAATATATTTTCAATGCTCATGCCACCTACAATACCACCTACAATACATGCTATAAGCATTGAAAGCATAACATTCACTTTGCATAAACATAACACACATAATACTATAACAGATATGATTACTGGATTTATTTCCATGTACTTATTCTCCTTAATTTTAATAATTTATTATATTTTTAACGCTAATTTAAAGTATAATATATTATTAGAATTATTTCACTATTTTTCTACAAAATAATTGTTATAACATTCTTTGACCATTAATAACTAATATAAATTTTTCTCCTAATTTTTCTGCAGCCTTTCTACATAAAAGCATTCTATCTAAAAATATTTCAAAATAATCCATTAATGGACATACTTCTGTATCAATTTTTAATTGCAACTCTATAAAATCACCTTTATTAACAATAACTTTAGATTTTTTAACTGAATAATTAACTCTATCATGAATATCAAAAGTTGATGCATCATTGTTTCTAACTCTTGTATATCTAACATCTGTTTTATCTGCAAGTATAAGAGCAGCTGCTACAGGATTTACTGGAAATGCCGTTTTTTCATCATGATTTCCTATAGCCGTAACTATAGTTGCAATATCCTCTGGATCACAGTTTAAATTATCAAGTATTCTAAAGGCCATAATAGCACCACTTTGAGCATGATCCTCTCTGTTTACAATATTTCCAATATCATGAATATAACCTGCTATTTGGGCAAGTTCTGCTTCTCTTTTATCATATCCAAGTTCAAGAAGTATATAACTAGCTGTTTCTGCTACCTTTGTAACATGTGCAAAACTATGCTCTGTATATCCAAGAGCTGTCAAGGATTCATCAGCCTTTTTAATGTACGTATTTATCTTATTATTATTTTTTATATCTTCAAAAGTTATTTTCATTTTTACCACCTACCATAGTTTTTCTAATTGTTATTTTTCTAATTCATATACTACCTTTGCATCTATCATATCTGCTAAATGAAGAAGCCAGTCTTCTATTGTTTTAGGTTCATAAGGTCCAAATTCACCATGATGTGACAATAAAGAATATTTTATATCTTCTAATTCTTCATTTGATAATATGTTATTACACTTATTATTTATTATAGTAATAAATGTTGCTCCATCAATAATATGACCAATTACATTATCTTTTCTATCTATGTATGTATCATAAACATATTCTTCAGTTTTCATTAAATCATGAATAATAGCTTTTAAAATAAGTCTATCTTTATTTACAACTGTATTTACATCTGGATAATCAATCTTACCATTTTCATATAAAGAAATTATATTAATTACATTTTTTAATACTCCATAAGTGTGCAAAAATAAACCTCCAAGCTTATTTCCATGATATTTTTTAGCAGATGGACAAGTCAAAAATTTATTCCACCTTTCTTTTGTTGTATTTAAATCAAATGATTCTATAGCAATAGTTTTATATGGTTCTTTTAAAGAATCTATCACCTGTAAAAATTCTTCAACAAGAGAATTATCTACATTGTATTTTGCAATAAATTCAGATGCATCGTATTCTCTAATAATTTTAAATCTGGGATTTTTAAGTTGTGCAGATCCATTCCAAATATTAACAGAACCTTCTACAGTATAAGGTCTGCCTATTTCTAACTTTTCATACACTATATCTACATTGTCAAAAATAGGAAAGATAATTCTACCAGTATCGTCAACTAATTCAACAGATAAGAATTCTCCTCCACTGCTTTTAGGTTTTAATTCTTTATTTGCTGCTACTACCCTTATTGTAACCATTTCTCCATTTTTACATGAGTTTAATTCTTTTATTTTCATAAAGTTTCTCCTTATTAAACAATACTTTTTATATATTATAACATTTATATAATAATATTATAATAAAAAACACCTTACATAAACTGCAAGGTATTCATAATATCATATAAAGTTTTCTCATATTTATATTGCAATGTTTTATTATTAATAAATATGAGAAAGTATCTATTGTATAAAATGATCATATAAATATTCTGTTGCAAATTGAATTTTAGTGGCATTAAATCCATCACCCCTTGGGAATATAAAATATGTATTATCTAAAGTTGATAAGGTGATACATTGCCCTTTGCCCCTATAATCATATTCTGTATGAATAGAAGTCATAGAAGTTCTTGAAAAAAACATAGTTTTTTCATTCTTTTCTCCATAATCAGTAAAGGTTAAATAAAATCCATCTTTATTATGAACAAGTTTTCCGTGTCCAAGTTTTATAAAGTTTATTCCATTAGGTAGAGATTCTATATATACATTTATATCTAAAAAATATCTTCCTTCCTTAATTTCTTTAATAACTTCACTTCTTTCCCATTCATACCAATTAGGAATATGAGAAAAATCCATTGATTTTAAGTATTTATATTTATTATTAAGAGGCTCCAATTTGCCATACTCTGTCATATACCATTTAGAATTGCATTTTTCACAAAAGATATGAGCCATATTAGTTTTCATATGAAATTCCTCACCACATACAGGACACTTATATAAAGGCATCTCAATACCTTCTGCTCTTTTTTCATATGTTATTGAAATTTTTTCATCATATTGCCACTTATATTCATCATAATATAAATATTCACTTATTTTATCATTTACTTCTTTTAATGATGCAGCTTGTAATTCTTCTTTTGTGAAAATTTGAGTTATAGTTGCTTCTAAGGGTACTTCTTTTCTAACATTTAAATTCCAAATAGGAGTTCTTAAATAATTTCCCTTCATATTAACAATTACAACAGGAACTTTTAACATTTTAGCAAGTTTTCCTACAGATTTTGGAATAGGAGAATATGTCCCAACATTTGCATATCTGGCTTCTGGATATAATACAAGAATACCTTTTCTAGCTATTACCCTTTTTATGTTTTTGACTAGGGCTAAATCATAAACAAATTTACGAGTACCAAGGCATCCAATTTGCCTGTATTTCCATTCTCCATAGGCTTCAAAGCCCTCAAGTTCTGATACATAGTTTGCTCTCCTTGGAAAAATAGTTAATGGAGTAACACAAAAATCCATAAATGACTGATGAGTTCCTAAAACAAGATATGGTGGCTTTACCCCCTTCATTCTAACCTTATTTATTTTTAATTTGTTTCTTTTAGTAACAATAAAACAATAAAGCCATATTATTGGCATAATTAGTATATTTTGCTTTGGTGGAATCTTGAATCTATCAAAGGGCTTAGTTACTATTTTCTTATTTTTCATTTTTATTATCCCCTTATAATTTATATAGTTATTTCATTTCTGTCTTTTAAAATATATCTTTTTATAATAGGTATCTTACTTAAAACATAATATAAAATTCCTGTTCCAAGAAATGAAAAACCCGTTGGCGTAGCATAAAACAATATCATATTATGAATTTCTCCACTTACAGGATTATATATTGCAAGGGACATAACTACACCTAAAATAACACATATAAATCCTACTATATTAATTCCATTAGTGTAACTATATGAATCATATCCTTCTAAATTATAGGCAGAACGCAGAGATATTTTTTGCTTTCTCACAAAAAAGAAATCCACAAATAATAAGGCAGCTAGCGGTGCATAAATACATGCACTTATAGTTAAAAATGAGCCAAAATATTCTGTAACCTTACCCCATAAACATAAAATAATCCCATAAAAGCACAGTAGCAATATATTTTTATTATAACTTAATGTTTTAAAAGATGATTTAATCATAACTCCGTATATATATGACCCCACTGCTTGAGTTCCAATATTTGCAAAAGCAACTAACAGAAGTGAACTAAGAGCTAGTATTGGAGAGGACAAAGTTGCAAGCATTAATGTTGGATCATCTATTACCTTTCCTGTTACATATTGCATTGCTATTGCCATAACCGCCCCTACTACTACAAAAAATGAACCTGATATTCCTTGTCCAATAACTCCTGCAAAAAAAACAGACCTTTCATTTTTAGTTAACCTGGGCACCTCAGCCATACCTCCTACTAAAGTAATAACAAATGCAAAGTTAGCTTCTATAGAAATAATATATGGAATAATATTATTAGTATATGATGAGATATCTGGTTTATAATTCCATATTACATTAAAAGGTACAGATGAAAATCCTACAAAGACCACTAAAACACCTACTAATAAAAGAAGTGGAACAAGAATTCTTGTAGTCCATGTAATTGCACCAAGTCCTCTATAAGCTATAAAAGTTCCTACTAAAACACAAATTATTGCAAGATACCCATGAGTAAAGCTTGGAAGATTTATACCAAAAACATTTAACAAATTTTTCATAGATGATGCAAATAAATCAGCACAAACTGCATACCAAGGATAGTTAATAATTATAATTGCTATAGTCATTATTTTTACTCCACAATGTCCAAATACAGATCTAAGCCAGATCCAAATATCAATTCCATATCTTACAGAAAGAATTACTGGTAATTGATAAATAGTAAGCATTAGTATTGCACCTAAAAAAGCTCCAACAAGAAGCTGTTTAAATCCTACAAGACTTATTAAATAGGACCCTTGAGTATAACTCCAAGTAGCAATACAATAACCTGACAAAACTAATAAAGCATCTAAAAAGCCGTAGATTTTTTCACTTTGTAGAACTGGAACAATTCCAAACATTGCTTCCTTTTCTATTTCAATATTATTCTTATTTTTCATCTTTTTATTACTTCTCCTATTTTATTATAAAAATGCTCCTGCTATTATAAATACAAAACAAACAATAACTATAACAAGTGTGAATATGTAATCCTTTCTAGTAAATCTTTTTGCAAATACATAATCACTTTTTTCCATAATACTTAATCTCTTTTCAATTTCATTATTCAATTGCTTTTCATAATCTAGTTTACTACCTTTCACTATACTACCTCCATTATATAAAATTTATCACAAATAATACCACAAACATAATAATTAGCTACATAAATACTTTAAATTATTATTCTTCTTTATAATTTTCTGTATATTTACATTTAGGAAAATTAGTGCATCCATAAAATTGGCCATTCTTACCATCTCTTAAAACCATTAGTGCTCCACATTTAGCACATACATGCCTTTTTTTTACACTAACGTTTTCATAATTATTAATATTGTTCTTTTCCTTAACCTCTCTCATGATCTTAAATAAGTCTTTTCTATTAATTAATGTAACACAATTTGCTTCCGCCAAGTCAATAGCACTTTTGGTAAAATAGCTATTTGTAACTACAACACATTTATCAGCCTTATAGTAAGCTTTTGCACCTATAATTTCTTGAACAGCTTTAATTCCTACTGAACTTTTATATCTCTTAGCTTGGACAACTGTAACTTCACCTTTTTTCTTTAGTATAAGATCTGCACCAAAATCATTAGTTATAGGTGTTAACTTAACTTTATACCCTAATTCCTTATAATAATAAAATAAAAGTTTTTCAAATTCTTCCCCTTGAAACTTATCTATTTTATCTATTCCAGCTTTTAAAAACTTTCTTTTTATATGAATTAATATTTCTGCATATATAATTATAAACACAACAAATACAGCTATGATAATTATCATTGTCACCTTAATATTTTTAGTTTTTATATAGCTTACTATTGAAGCTATAATCATGAATATCATGTATAATTCACATATTGCCTCTTTTTTCTTCTTGCTCATAAATATATACCCCTTTCTGCTTTTACATTCATAATAATATTTTTTTATTTCCCAAGTATAACTATTATAATTATAATTATTATTTTACATTTAGGCAAAAAAATGACGCTAGCAAATTTTTTCTTTACTAACGCCTACTAATTATACACTATTAAATTTTTAATTTTAATACACCTCTTAACTAAATTTTACATTGGACTCACCTCATTTTAGCTTTTCATATGCATATTATTCAAACTTACTCCTCCTTATTTAATTTATAATTTTCACTTTATATTTAAAAAACTTAAATATTGGCACCTATATATTTTTAATAAATAACAAATCTTATGGCTTTATAACATATCCTTTTAAAGCTCATACTAACAAATTTACATGCCTAAAATTTATGTCTTTTAATATTTAACTAACCCATTGGTACCACCTCATTTTTTATATTATGGTTTAGATTAATAAAACACATCCCATCGGAATCATCTCATTTCATATTTTATAGTTTTGGATTGATAAAAACATATCCCATTGGAACCATCTCATTTCTAATATTTTTAAGAAATGTTTTATTTCTTTATCTTGTATTTATTATAGCTCTATTATTTTTCAAAAAACAGTCTTTTTTACATATTTTTTTCGTGGTATAATAGAAGTGTTGAGGCCTTATTCTTCAAGTATGTATACTTTTACATATTCTTAATATTATTTGCAAATTAATTTCAAATAATCATTTATTAAAAGTTCTTGATACGCAGCTTTTTTTTGGCATTTTATACATTGTTTTATTTCCTGTAATTCTAATGTTTCTATATTTTTAATCATAGAAATTCTAGAATCACTTAAATTTTTAGATGAAATAATTTTTTCATAAATATCTTTATTATATAATAAGAACTTTACTTTATCGCCATATCTTTTTTTTATTTTATCTGCAATAAGAAGCCCTTCTGGATCAAAATCCCCTGCATAATAAATTTCTTTTAGATTTTCTATTTTATCTAGCAACATATATGAAGATAAATTAATCTGACCTTTTGTGCAAATTAGTGATATATTTTTATTGCTTCTTTTAATTATTTCGTGAAAAACTGCTGGATTTTCGAATACATATACTTTATTTTCTATAGCCTCTAAGTATTTTACTTTTATAAGATTACTAATACTTATTTCTAAAGGTTCTTTCCATTTAGTAAATAAATTAATTGGCAATATCTCTTTATTATTATAATCAAAAGCTTTAAGTGAAAAAATAGTGCAATGATTTGATATTTCATCTTTTAAAATACCAGCCTTAAAATATAGTTCACTAATATCATTGATACTTTTATAATTTTTATTATTAAATATAAATTGAAGTCCAAAAATAAATAATTTACCTGTGAAAGTATTACTATCTAAAAAATGAGGATCTCTAGTTTTTTCTGCTGAAAAAACAGCAATATTTTGAAATTTCTTTTCTAAATAAGGAAGGAAATTTAATGATAAAATTACAAGAATAATATTTTTAGATAATTCTTCATATTCAGTTTTATTTTTAATTTCATTATATTTTCTTATGATAGATTTATATCCATAATTGCCTTCATTATATAAAGTTATAAACCATTCTTTACCTTTTCCTTCTTTAGAATTTTTTATAATCTCACAAAAAAAATCTTTTAATTTATCATTTTCTTTTTGCTTCTTTTCTTTATTAGTTTCTAGACTTTCTCCTACTACAGTTTCTAAAAGCCCCAAAAAAGAACTATCTTTTAACTTTCTATTAAAAAGTTCCTGAACTAAAGTGCATTTTATTCTAGCTTTTCCTGTATATATAGCAGAGGAATCAAAATTAGCTAATAAAAGTTTATCTTTATTATCTTTAGCTTCTACAATAAAAGACCCTGTTATTTTCCCATATTTTTTATATTTTTTATATATTTCTTTAAATATTTTTTTATATAATAAATTAGTATTTATTAGTTTTAATGATTCGTCCATTCATTACACATCCATTTCTACTTTTTTAACATGACCATCCCAATGATATTTTATTGGTAAAACAATATCTTTATCATCTCTAATTAATTCATATATTGAAAGACTGCTAACACTTTCATAAGTTCCCCAAAGAATTTGTGAATTTAATACATAATCTAAATTTAATCCTTCAATTAATGTAAACATATTACTTATATTTTCTTCATCAACACCTGCAAAAGCTTCATCGAGAGATATAATTCTTGGACAGTCCTTTTTATCAGCTGCATTATATCTTGCATTTACTGCTGCAAATAAAGGAATATACATTGCCATAGCTTTTTCTCCTCCAGAAAGTTTAAAAAATTCACTATCAGTAAGTTCTTTTTTTCTTTCATTAGATTTTGAAAAGGAAAGCTGAAATTCAAACCACTTTCTATAATCAAGAACTTCTTTTATTATTGATTGATAGCTTTTTTTAGAACCATCTTCATTAGCAATACGTTTCTCTTTTTTTAATTTTTCATTAAAATGCTTAGATATTCTTTCTCTATCTTCTGGATTCATAAAATCAGGAGTTTTTAATATATTTGTTAAGTCCTTTATATCAAGTTCTTCCTCCCCTTCTGATTTTTTTGGTTTCCAATTTAAATATAATTTAAAACCACTTGTGGTATCCATATTTTTCATAAGAGAATCTATTTCTTTAACCCATGCTGATGCTTTAAATATTTTAGCACTTATTTTAGTGCTTAAAGTATTAATTAGTGTATTTTCAAATACATCCCGTTCTTTTTCATTTATTAAAATTTTTTGTTCATTTAAATTATCATTTAAAAAAATTGAAAGTTCATATATTGATATATTTTTATTGTTAAATTTAATTTTTATATCATACCTTTCAGAACTTTCAAGTAATTGATTTTTTTCTTCATCATTACTATCTTCATAATCATTAAATATTTTTTCTATTTTAGGATGATATTCAATAATATAATTTTCATTTTGGTTAAATACATTAAATAAATTTTCAAAATTTTCTTTTGAAATACTTTCTCTACTAATGGCCCAATTTAAAATATCATCAAATTCCATATGCTCTATTTCATTTATGTATTCCAAATTAATTTCTTCTATAATTGCATTTTTAAGTATGTTAAGTATCTCTTTTTCTCTTTCAAATTTTTCTTTATTTTTAGAAACAAACTTCTTTGAATATTCAATATCACTTTCTGACCTTGTTATTTCTTTTGATAAGTCATTAATAATTTTAGGATAAGTATTTATTATTTTTGTTACCTTTTCAATTTCCTGTTCTATCTCTCCAAGATTAAAAGATTTTAATGCCTCTTCTTTTCCTACAATAATATTTTTCTTGCTATTAATTTTACTTTTTAAATCATTAATTTCGCCACTTATAGTATCTAAGTCATCTAATATTTCTTTGTAATATTCTCTTGCTTTTTCTATACTTTTCTTATTGTAGATAATTTCCTGGAAAATTTCCTTAAGATTATTTAAAACTTTTCTATATTGTGATATATCATTAAGTGCATTTTCATAACACTTAACTGTATTTGGAATTTTTATATGTTCACATGCTTTATACAATTTTCTTTTTATATTTAAATTTTGTTTATTAAGCTTTTCTATTTTTTCTTTAACAAAAAGTAGTTCCTTTTTTTCTTTTTCCAACTCATTATTATCTTCAATAATAATATTTATAGATGAGATAATATCATTACCCTTTGGAAAATTATTTTTTTCTTTTTCTAATATTCCAATTTTTTTGTTAATTTCATTTATTTTATAAGTCAACTTACTATCTTCATTTAAAGCTTCTTCTTTTTCTTCTTCTAGTTTATTTATTTTTTCTTTTCTAAATCTTTCTCTGCTTTCTATTCCAATATACTTAGCTTTAAATTCTTCTGAACTTACTCCATTTATTATTCCTATAGCATATTCATTATAATTACTTACAAATGTTTTACTTTTGTTAATTTCAACTAATGAAATTGACATAAGAATTTTTTCAACTGTTTCCTTGAAATTTTTGTTAAATTCTGTATCATCTAGCTTTAAATATTTTAAAATATTTTCATTTTCACTTTTTACATCATCAAAAATAATCTTACATGAAATATTTTTCATTAGTGATAAAGCTTCTTTTTTATACTTACTTGGTACAATAATTGATGTTAATATGCCCATATTATAAAGATTTGCTTCTATTATATTTTTTTCCTCATATTGTAATAAATCATTAAAATCTACTACTTTATAAAAATATTCACAAGGAATATTATGAGTATTTAAAATATCTTTAGCCTTTAACATATCCTCATCATAAACAATTATTTCTTCATTATTTTCAAGTTCATCTATGTTATTTTGTATATTTCTTATTTTTTCTTTAATTTGATTTTGGCTATTTTTTAATACAATTTTTTCTTTAGCTAAACTTAATTTAATATTTGATTCTATTTCTTTAAGTTTGTCATTAATTGAAGTAAAATCAGCTATTTCATATATTTCATTAACGAATTTACAAATTTGAATTTTATCATTATCATTAATTTTAAATACTTTTAAGTTGTCAATATATGCATTTATTTTTTCTATATATTCATCTTTAATGCTTGTAAGATATGCTTTTGATTCATTAAGCTTATTTTCTTTTGTTTTAACTACATTTTCTTGTTTGTCATGTCTTTCTTCCATATCATTTAAATCTTTTTTTATATTTTCAGCTTCTTTCAATACCTCAAAAGCACTTCTCACTACATTTTCATATTCATATAGCTGAATTTCAATATTTTTAAAATCAAAATTCTGAGAAAAATCTTTTAATACTTTAGATAAATCATCATTATGATAAAAAAAAGCTTCTTCCCTATAATATTCCTCATCTTGAAGAAAATCCTTAAATTTTTGTTCATTTTTATAAATCTTAAGTTCTAAATCTCTTATTTCATCTTCTTGTTTTATTTGTCCATCAAATTTTTTCTTACGTTTTCCTTCTTTATTCTCTAATTCCTTATTCATTTGTAAAAGTTCTTGTATATATTTAGTTATTTCATTTTTTATATTAAAGGCTTCACTTGTTCTTAATGCAACTTCCTTTTCTTTTGCTTGCTCAAAATCCCTCTCCATTTTGTCTAATTCTATTTTCTTCTCATTTATACTAGATAAAAGTGTTCTTATTTTTCTTTCTTCTTCCCTTATTACTCTTCTAATTTCTGTAACTTCATTGGATTTTTTCATAAACCTTTTAGACTTATTATGCAAAATACTTAAATTATATTCATCAAAAGCCTTTTTTACTTTTTCTATAGCATCTACACTTTCATTAAGTTCTCTTAATTTTAAATTTAAACTATCCATATTATCTAAAGCTTCTGCCATAGCACGTAAATCATCCTGAGACAATGTATTTAAAGATTCTTTTAAAATTTCATATATAACAGTAGGTTTAAAATCCTTTGAAAGTTTAGGACTTCTAATTTGAATTAAAAGATTTAAAAGATCCTTATAATTATCAATATCAGAATATCCAAAAAGATGTTCATTAACCTTTTCCATATATTCCTTTTGACTTGTAGTAAATATATTTCCATCACCAAGTTGATTTTGAAGCTGTTTTAATGTTAAAGGATACTTTTCACCACTAAACCTATATAATTTAAAATCCTTATTTATACGACGTCCATCTTTAAGTATAAAATACCAAGATTCAAGTTTCTTTCCTTTTCTTCCTCTAAGGCCCATGCCTATAGTAATATAATTTTTTGATTCTGGTTTACTAAATTCCATGTAAAGATATGAAATTCTATCTTCTTCCCCTTCATTAACAAGAACATAGTTTTCTATTTTTCTTGCAGTTGACCCAAAGGGATCGAGTCTTGATGGTCTCTTATCTCCATCTAAAAGAAGTGGAATAAAACTTTGTGTTGTTACAGATTTTCCACTACCATTAGTTCCTCTAAAAATAATTTTTCCATTAGATAATTTAAACTCTGCCTCATCATAAAGCCAAAAATTTAAAAGTCCAAATTTATTTGCAGTCCATCTATCCACCTTATTTAATCTCCTTATAATCATCTGGATATTTTCCTATTACTTTGCCAACCAAAGGCATTATTTTAACATTTTCATCTGTAATTCTTATCATGTCATAACTTTTCATAAATTCTTCTACTGCACTTAAATAGTATTCTTCTGAACACTCTCTAAAACTCTTTGTAAATCCATGCCCATCTTCATTTCTTACATCTAATAAAATTTTTTCAAAATCATTTTTATTTAATAAAATAATATCCTTTTCATTAGGAATAAGTTCCTTTAAAGATATCATATTTACTATTTTTTTATTTATAAATAAAACAATGGTGCTTTCTCCCTTCATATTTGGAAAAGTATCTGTTACAGAATTAAGATTTTTTACTATTGCCATAGCTCCATTTCTATGAATATGTATTTCCCATTCAAGATATTTTTCAAAGACATTTTTTATATAACTCCTAAATTTTTTTATATAATCATATATTGAATCATTTTCAGCCTCATTATATACAATGGGATTTAAAAGAAGACTTCTAAATGCTCTGCTTTTTCTTACAATACCTTTATCTGTATTTATCCCTTCCCATGCCTCGTTTAATAAATCTTCACAGGTATCTTCTTCATCTATATTTTTTGAAAATCTCCTTATTACATATTTTGAAATTCCAGTACTTTCATATAATACTTCTCCTGTTTCATCTTTAATAAATGTTTCCTCTTCACCATCATTTTTCTTAATAATACCTATTTTCAAGCATACTTTAAGAACATTTATAAGACTTTTTCTATTTTTAAATATAGTCCATTCAATTTTTTCATTAGGATAATTATGCTCTATGTACTCAGTAATATTAGATAATATAAATTGTTCCTCTTTATTTTTATCCTCAAGATACATTAAAATAAGAATAAAAAATACATACTCTTTTTTATCTGTAAACTCTTTAATTCCCATCCATGACTTAGGCTTTACAGGTATCTTTTCAAGTTTTATAAAATCATCCTTAATAAAAATATTATATAACAAAATATCTTCTATAAATTCTCTATAATAATCAATATTATCTTTTACATCATAATACAAGTCCCTATCCTTATCCTTTAATATAATGTAGTTTTCAAGAATATCTGTAAATTTCAAAATATCACCTCTTACTTAAAAACAAGTTCATATGAAGGCATATAAAAATCACCATCTTCACATTTTATACAAATTTCTTCTTCCTGTCCTTTAACTACTTTATAAAAACGTCCAAATTCATTTTTTACCCAGGTGTCTTTTTTATTAAGTCCCTTAGATAACCATGACAAAAAGACCTTTCTTTCTTCTTTTGATATATTTTTAAGGTTTTTAAATTGCAATTTGTTGTTTTCTATTTTGCTCTCTATAATAATTTTTTCTCTTTTTCTTTTTTCTAAAATTTCCTGTGCTTTTTCTCGTTTTTTAAGACTTTTATCCTTAATACATACTCTACTTGCTGTTTTTTCTCTATATCTATTACTAGGTTTAACAGTTACTATAGTTGGATTTTCTTCAAAAATACCAGAATTAATACTTTCTGTTTCTCTATCTTTATTGAAAATAATGTGCCTTGAAGACATAACTCCAAAAACAACAGAGGATAATTTATGAGCTTCTTCTATATCTTTACACTTATCAAAAATCTTTATGAGAGTTTTATATTCTTCCTTTCTGCTGCCTCCTGAAGTTTGCATTTCAATAATCTGAAGAGCTGAAAATGTTATTTTTCTTATTATTTCGTTGGTACTATCTAATAAATTGTCAACCATAGACAAAGTCCCGTTACTACCTTGAAACCATTCCTTCATACTAATATATCTTCCATAATTTATTTCAAACTCTTCATTTTCATCAAATTCACTATTAAATACTCTTTTATTTTTTTCATACTCTACAAGCCTTTTTATTAATAATTTAATGTCATCATTAGATATACTATTAAAAGCATATTTAATACTAGGAACATTAATTTGCAATCCTTTAATAAAGTCTCTTAAATATTCAATAAAACTTTCTTTAAAAACTAAAAATTCTGTAGTTTTTAAAATTGCTTCTGTTTTTTTAGAATAAAATTTACTTATGTAGTCTTGATAATTTTCATTTAAAATTTTAAAATCTTTATTTAATAAATCCCACCAAGAATATGCTTCTTTTATGTTTTTCGTATTTATATTTTTCATACTTAAAATGGTATTTTTAAACCTTTCAATTAAAGATATTTCTAGAGAACCTCTTGCATTTTCCTTAATATTTTCTAATTTGATCATAGTTCTTTCAAGCTCAATAGTATTAGGTGATATTTGATATCTAAATTTTCTATTTTTAAACTCTTCTAATGTCTTGGCTCTTCCAGTATCTTGCATAGTCAAAAAGTTTCCCCAAGCTTCTAAAGAATCTAAATCCTGTTTTAAATTATCTAAAGTATACTCTTGAAAGCCATTTATGCTCTTAATTATTTTATAAATATCCTCTTTGTAAAGCCAAAATTTCATTTTTTCATATTCATTGTATGCAATTCTAAGAATGACTCTATATCTATGTGAATTATCTGCCGAAAGGTAAGAAGCTTCTACAAATTTTTTAGTAGTTTTTTCACTTATATCCATAAATATTTACCTCTTAAATTTAATATTTTCCCAATACTTTCTTAAACTTTCTTCATATTTATTATTTTTAGCCTCATAATAAACAGTATCTTTCAAATTATCAGGCATATACTGCTGTTTTACATAATCATATTCATAATCATGAGGATACTTATATCCTCCTACTCCAAGCTTAGAAGCACCAGCATAATGGGCGTCCTTTAAGTGATTTGGAACATCTCCAACATTTTTTTTATCAAGATCATTTAATGCTTTGTCAATTGCTAAACATGCACTATTAGATTTAGGAAGTGTTGCAAGATATATTACAAGTTCAGCTAAAATTATCCTTGCTTCTGGGAATCCAGTTTTTAAGGCAAGTTCTATTCCTGAATTTACAACAGTTAATGCATTAGGATGTGCAAGGCCTATATCTTCTGCTGCTATTACTGATATTCTTCTTACAATTGCTGCTAAATTACCACCTTTAATAAGCCTTGCCAAATAATGAATAGCAGCATCAGGATCACTACCTCTTATACTTTTTTGCAGTGCACTTAAATAATTATAATAATCATCACCTGATGCATCTGACTTCATGTTTGATTGTCCTAAAGATTCTATATATTCCTTTGTAATTTTTATTACATTAGATAAATTTGAATTAACAGCAAGTTCTAATATGTTATATGCTTTTCTATAATCACCTTGAGAAATTTCAGCAATGTACTTAAGTGCATCCTCTTCATATTCTATAGAAATCCCACTCTCTATTGCCCTTTTTATTGATTTTTTAAGACCTATTAAAATATCTTCTTTAGTTAATGATTTAAATTGAAATATATTGCATCTGCTTAAAATAGCTTTGTGAAGTACAAAATAAGGATTTTCTGTTGTACTTGCTATTAATGTTATTTTTCCATTTTCTATAAATTCTAATAAAGATTGTTGTTGTTTTTTTGAAAAATGTTGTAACTCGTCAATATATATAACAACTCCATTGTATCCAAGAAGTGTATCTAAATTAGAAGCAATATCCTGAATATCTTTTACAGATGCTGTAGTTGCATTAAGTTTATAGAATTTCTTATCTACATAATTTGCCATTATATTAGCTAAAGTAGTTTTTCCTGTTCCTGGAGGACCATATAATATACAATTTAATATCTTTTTGCTTTTTATAATGTTATAAAGAGGTTTTCCCTTTCCAACTATATGTTTTTGGCCTACAAAATCTTCTAATTTAGTTGGTCTCATTCTTTCTGCTAAAGGTGTCATTTTTATTTTTCACATCCTAAAATTTATAATAATTATATTATACAATAAATATTAATGTATTAGAATAAATGATATATTAACAATAATTGACACATTAAAATAATTGACAATGACCCTAATATGTTAAATAATATTTTTATAAAACTTAATATTTAATTAGGAGGGATTTTATGCAATTTTTTGAAGACGCTGTTCTCAAAATAATTGATTGGTGTACTGAAAGTGGTATTAAAATTTTAATTGGACTTATTATACTTGCTATTGGCTGGCAGCTAATAAGGAAGGTAGTATCTGTTTTTGAAGGATTTTCAGAAAAAAAATCAATTGATTCCACTCTTCATTTATTCTTTAGTGCCCTTATTAATATTGCTCTAAAGGCTTTACTTATTGTGTGTGTTCTTGAATATATAGGTTTTAATTTAAGTGGATTAACTGCTGCTATAGCATCAATTGGTGTTACAATTGGTCTTGCCCTTCAAGGAAGCTTATCAAACTTTACAGGAGGAATAATAATATTAATAACAAGACCTTTTAATGTTGATGATTTTATAGAAACACCTCATTATTCTGGTACTGTAGAAAGAATAGAACTTATGTATACACATCTTGTTACACCTGATAATAAGGCCATTATGATTCCAAATGGAAGTATATCAAATTCACCTATAGTTAACTATTCTCGTAAAGATACAAGAAGAGTAGATTTAACTTTTGGAGTATCTTATGATGATGATATTCTTCATGTAAAAAAGGTCCTAATGGATATAATAAATGAAAACAATATGATTTTAAAAGAACCAGAACCTTTTATAAACATATGTGAACATGGTGATAGTGCTGTAAATTTAACTGTCAGAGTATGGACAGAAACTCAAAATTATTGGAATGTTCACTTTTATCTTTTAGAGCAGGCTAAATTAAGATTTGATGAAGAAAAGATAAATATTCCTTATCCTCAAATGGATGTACATATAAAAAAAGAGGTTTAACCCTCTTTTTTTAATGCTCTTAAAATTGAAGCAGTTACAGCAAATATTAAAAGTGGCATTAAGCTTTCATTATCACTACTATTTGATGTGTTATTTTGAGTTTTATTATCCTCTTCAATTTTATCTTCATCTTGAATTTTATCATCATTGTCAGAACTACTATTATTCCAATTGTGATCAATACTAGAATCTTTATAATTTTTCAAAAGACCATAAAAATATTCATAAGTTTTAGGAGCCTTTTCTTTTAGTGTATCTCTGTAAATATAATAATATTTAAAACATTCTGCAAAATGACCTATTTCATGAATATATACTGCTACTTAAAATGTAATCAAATATAAACATTTTAAGAATTTTACTGTTTCAATGTATCTGCTTTTGTTATAAAAACTACTTGCATTTGATATGATACTCCACAGTCGTAAATTCCCGACTAGCCATCGGTACATACTTACAATAACTTTTACTGTGCTATTTTGTAAGTTAAGCAATCTCTTAAATTAAGACTTGCATTATAATCTCTGTCCTCAATATAACCACATTCACATTTATAAATCCTATCTTTAAGTTTTAAATCTTTCTTTATAGAACCACAACAGTGACATAACTTACTTGATGGATAAAACCTATCTACAATTCTTAATTCAATACCTAAAGCATTACATTTAGTTGTTAATTTGTTTCTAAATTCATAAAATTTCTGCTCTGCAACTGCTTTAGATAAATGCTTATTCTTCATCATACCTTTCACATTTAAATCTTCAATAGTAATAAACTTTGGCTTTTGGTTTACTATTCTTGAGATTGTTTTATTAAT